>JASHSF010000068.1 GCA_030036955.1 Nitrososphaerales archaeon | reverse complement strand
TCTCAAACCTCCAAGAAATGAGAGCTCGAGGGGAACTGAAGTCATTAGGTAGTTTTCTGTCCGAACTTGTAGAGAGTCAGGGGATAGTTTCATCGCAGAGCGAGATCCCGGAACAAATCAAGGATTATTTCGTTAAGATTGAAAACATGCCATATGTTGCAATTACTCCGCTCGAACTAGACGACGTCTCATCATTCCTTTCGTTAATTGCGGAGGAAGAGAGGGCAGAACGCGCTCGCGAAGCTGAGGAGCAGAGGAAGAAGCTTGAGGAAGAAAGGCTGAGGGCTGATCAAGCTAGAGAACAAAAATTGATGCAACGGAGAGCTTCAGCATCTCGCAGCGAACAGATCCAACCGTCAGTCACCAGACAGGCAACCGGTGAGACGGGGCAGATAATGCGGGAAAGAGAAGAAAGTCAGGAATCAATTTACCTTGGAAAGGAGGTTGATCTTCAGCAGCTTGTATCCTCGCTCGGAAAGCGTCTTCCTGAAAGCGAGATTAGATCCCAAGTAAGAACCATTGGTGATTTTTACGTCGACCATCGAGTGCTCAGGCAGAACGGAGTCGCGATCGTTGGAGCTTCAGGTTCTGGAAGGAGTATGACTTTAAGGAGAATACTAGACGGACTCGCCTCCAACCAGTCATTTAGGGTGATAGCTGTCGACCAAAAAGGCGAACACCGTGGAATCGCTTGGAAATACAAGTGGAAAGTGTTTGCCTTTGCTCCTGATTCTCAGGCGCAGCAGCTCAAAATCTCGCTCTTCTCGCGGGACGAAGATGATTCCGAGCTATTCGCGGATCTAATTCAGGAGTGGTGCCTCAGCAGCGGCGTAAATTGCTCGGACCAGCAAAGAGCAAGAATTGCTTCCATAGTTAGGTCGGAAAGAGAAAAGAAGACGCTGTCGGCCGAGACTCTGCTCCTCGCCTTAGCTAAGGAAGCAGATCTCGGACAGATATCCGCAAAGATCGGAAAGAATTTTCTCTCGAAGAATCTGCTACCGCGATTATTTTCAAGCTCTACGCAAGCAGGCGAGCAAGGAACTTGGAACCAGTCGCTCAAAGAAACACAAAGTATACTATTCGATATATCGGGGAGAGGCCTTCGAGACCCTACTACCAGAGAGGAGAGGCTGATCGCAACGGTCTTGATTCTCGAACAGTTTGCTGCTGCAGGTCTTTCCGGGTGCGTTCTCGTATTGGAAGACTTTTTCGACCGATTCAAAAGCGAGAGCCTTCGAAGGAAAGTGCTGGATGTCTCCGCCGAGCTTCGGCGGGGGAACAATTCCGTGATCGCAACGTCAAGATCTGAAATCAGGGGATTCATCGGATCGAACTGCCTAGAATTGCTCCATAGAATTTCAGGCGAAAAGATAGTGAACGAGGAGCTTGCAGGATTCAGAATGGCTCAAGACATCAGAGGCTTGCAAAACCTAATCTCCTTCCTGCCAAGGGGGTATGCTCTATCTTCGTCTGTGCGCGAAGGAAATACAAACATGAGATCGGGAGCACTCAGGGTCGAAGCTCTCCAGTTCAGTTGATCTTACGACATTTCACAAAAAGAATTCTTTTTTACTGAAGGGCAGCATTCTTGCTGTTTGCTCGCTAGCGCATGTCATCAGTCCAAGCTACAAGAACAATTGCCGGGGAGCAAGCTAAGCTTCAGCTGGAAGAGTTCTCGGTAATTGGAAAGCGGGTCCCGAAGTACGATTCATTTGAGAAAGTGACGGGCCGGGCACAATTCCTGATCGACCTAAAGCTTCCCGGAATGCTACACGGGAAGATTCTCCGTAGCCGCTACGCACACGCCAAGATTTTGAATATCGACACCAGCAGGGCTGAAGCGATTCCGGGCGTCGTTGCAGTTTTGACTGCTAAAGACACCCCGCGAATAAAGTTCGGTTTTATGAAAGATAACCTCCCTCTCAAGGAGGGGAAGGTTCTTTCGTACCGCGACGAGGTAGCGGCGGTCGCGGCGATTGATGAAGAGACTGCGATTAAAGCGCTCGATGCGATTGAGGTCGAATATGAGCGCCTCCCCGCTGTGTTCGACCCTCTGGAAGCAATGAAGGAAAATGCACCGAAGCTCCACGAGGAAAACGGCGGAAATCTCGCAAAGATACCTTTCTCGTTTAGAGCAGGCGACGTTGAATCTGTCTTTGAAAGGAAGGACGTGATCGTCGACGATGGAGAGTTCAGGCTCCACTTCATGACACACGTAGCTCTCGGGACAATGGGAGCTCTTGCCTCGTGCGACTCGAGCGGTCGCCTGACGATATACGCGAATACACAGGCGCCATTTATGTACCAGCGCGAAATCGCTGAGGCTCTCGGCATCTCGGGCGACAGGGTCAGGGTCATCCAGCCATTCATCGGAGGAGCGTTCGGCAGGGGAATGGATCTTTATCCTGTGGACGTGATCGCCGCGATGCTGTCCATGAAGACAAAGAGACCCGTGAAGATCCTGTTTTCGAGGGAAGAGGATTTGAGCTATGCCCCAACTAGGCAGCCCGCAATAATCAAAATCAAGAGTGCTGCTTCGAGGGGGGGCAAGCTGCTCGCGCGCAAAGTTGTGGTATACCTTGATACGGGAGCTTATGTTTCATGGGGGGCTTTTGACGCGCGCGTGATGATGGCAACTTGCTCAGGGCAGTACAGAATACAAAACGTAAGTTTCGATGCGTGGCCCGTGTACACGAACAACCCCTACTCGGGAACCATGCGGGGAGCAGGGAATCCTCAGATTAACTTTGCAATCGAGTCGCAAATGGACACGCTCGCGGAGAAGCTATCGATAGATCCAATTGAATTTCGTCTCATGAACTCGAACCGCGCGGGCGACGTCACGCTCCAGGGAATGCAAGTAACGACGTGCGCGATGGACGAGACACTGAAGGTAGCTGCGAAGGAGATCGGATGGAAAGGCAGGCACTGCGAAGAGGCGAGAGGAAAAAAGAAGCGAGGAATAGGATTTTCGACATTATTCCACGTCGCCGGTGGAGCAAGAGTGTACAGATCGGATGGTTGCGGCGCGATGATAAAGATCGATGATTTTGGAAAGGTAACGGTATTGATCGGAATGTCTGAAATCGGCACTGGCTCCGACACATCCATCGCGCAGATCGCAGCAGAGGAGTTAGGCGTGCCGCTTTCAAAAATTGAGATCGTAAACAAAGACACGTCGCTAAAACCTTGGGACGTGGGAATTCACGCTAGCCGAGCGACCTTCATCGGAGGAAACGCAGTTCTCGGGGCGGCAAGGAGCGCACGCAAGCAGATTCTTGATCTGGCGTCAAGGGAGCTGCTGGAAGATCCTTCAAATCTCGACGTGGGAAACGGAGAGATTTACTCCAAGTTTTCGCCAGAGAAAAGAGTAGATTACGCGAAACTATTGAGGCGGAGTCACTTTGCGTCTGGAGGTACGATGGTGATGAGCTCTTACTTCTTCGATCCTCCGACTGAAATGTCAGAAGCAGAAAACAATTTTCTTGGAAACATTTCCATGGCTTATGCCTTCGGAACCCAGGCTGTGCTGGTTGAAGTGGACGAGGAAACCGGAAAGATCGACGTGTTGAAAGTTGTTGCCGTTCACGACGCAGGAAGGATACTCAACCCTGTTGGAGCGGAGGGGCAGATCGAAGGAGGGGTTGTGATGTCGCTCAGCTACGCGCTCGTCGAGCAGCTTATACTGGATGAAGGAATGGTAATGAATCCGAGCTTCGCAGATTACAAGCTCTTCACAAGCCTTGAAATGCCTGAGATCAAGGTAATCTTCGTCGGCGAACCTGATCCAGCGGGGCCTTTCGGCGCAAAAGGGTTAGGAGAGCACGGTTGCATTCCGACTGCGGCAGCACTTGCTAACGCGCTCTACGACGCTCTAGGCGTAAGGCTTCAAGAGCTTCCGCTTACTCCGGACAGAGTACTCGACGGGTTGGAAAGAAAAATTAGAAACTGAAATCAGGATCTCCAGTCCGTAAGCAAATTGTAATCCATTGGAATTAGATTGATATCTGCCACGTGCCCTTGGCAGCTATATATTTTGCGGATACCTTCTTCGCGTGAGAGAGTAATAGATTTTGTCGCGTTGCTCCTCTAAGCTTCATGGAAGTAAATACTCTCGAAGTATCAGACGAAAGCGCGCATCGAGGGGAGCAGTCAGCGAAATACTCGGATCTCTCCTCATGATTCTCGTCGTGGTAAGCGCATCAGCTATAATCTTCACGGTGGCAAACAACAGTTTCACAAGCTGGGCTTCGGATTTTTCGACCTTATTTAACAGCTCCTCGAATCAGCTAGTCGAAAGAGTTGTCGTTGAGCAGGTAACTTTCAACGAAACCGGATCAAACCTTGGAGCAAATCTCTACGTCAGGAACGCCGGGGAGAGCGACGCTAGCATAAGTGCCGTTTACGTCACAAATGTTACGTCGGGAAATAATTTCGTGACCTCGAATCAATTCTCTGATCCAAACTCTATACAGGTTGGCTCTTTTGAAATAATTCCCGCGAGCTTCACGCCTGTCAGCGGTTCGACGTACTCGTTCACCATCTCAACCTCACTAGGAAACACGGTGACAGTTTATGCAAAAGCTTAGATCTGGAAGCCGCAAACAATCGCGGGCAGGGTCAGCGCGAAGGAAGCGAGGAGTCTCAACGATCATAGGCACTCTCATTTTCCTTCTGATACTTCTAGTAGCATTCTACACTTTTGTTACAATTTTTGGTTACTACAACAATTACACTCAAGCGCTCGCGAAATCTTCCCAGCAGCAGCAAACGCTTGACGAAACTTCTCTGTCCCTCAGCAAATTCGCGTTCGGTTCAATTTCGAGCAATGTTACGACTGTAAGTACTCCCAACGCGACGGGCAACAGCTTTCAGCACAAACTTTTTTTCAATTCCGGGCTATGGTGGGCGTTTTTCAGCAATGGGACGAGTATTAATTACGCTACATCGGCCGACGGTGAGAACTGGAACGAGCCGGTGAATGTAACATCTTCTCTCGGAGCAAATGACGCGAGTGACTTCGACCTCTGGCAGAGCGGAAACACAGTATACTATGTGCTTGCACCGGACGGCGCAAATTCAGATTTTCTCTGGCGCTATGGGACTCTTGGAAGTAACGGCAACATATCCTGGTCAATTAACGAGACGGCTGTTGCGACCTCGAGCGTGGTTGAATCATACCCTTCAATAGTGACAGATGGCGTGGGAAATATCTGGGTCGCGCTGACCGCGAGGAGCGGCGCGCTCTCAAGCATCGAGGTGTGGGAGTACAGCACCAATGCTTGGCAGGAAGTGAACGATGTTTCGCCAGTGATGCTTGACGCAGTTCCAATTCTTGTTCCAATCAGCGACGGAATCTGCTTGATTTACGGAGAGGGTGATCTCACTGGCCAGGTAAACATAACTACGACTCTG
>JASHSF010000067.1 GCA_030036955.1 Nitrososphaerales archaeon | reverse complement strand
TATTTTAGCCGATTTCTTCGAATTCAGAGGCTAAACTGTTATCCGGATTCGAGGCGAAAGATTGATGACTTGCGCGACTGGTTTCTTATTCGTAGTCTGCGGCCAGGATGGCTTTTGCCGCAATTAGGGGTTCTCAAATATTTGCGCATTGCAATTGTGGGTCTTGGTGTTGCGGGCAGCTACCTGCTAAACCGCTTAGGGAACGAACACGACGTAACCGGTTACGAGATGCAGCGAGAGGGAGAATTCAATGCAGTCTGCGCCTGGGGCACGTCGAAATCAGAACTTTCGAAAATAATGCAACCCCTCGGAGTCGATTTTGAAAAATACGTTCTTTTCAACGGAAAGGAAATGGTAGTCGATCTCGGAAATGGAAAATCGCGCCATGTAACTCTGAAGGGGCTCGTTACATACGATAAACATCAACTCGAGCTCGACCTGACGAAAGGAAAGAAGGCGAAGTTCGGTGTCAAAGCAACTCCGACTCTGCTCAAAAACGAAGGCTACGATAGGATAATAGACTGCACGGGTCTACACAGATCGTTTCTGCCAAAGGTCAAGGAAGACATGTGGATTCCATGCGTGGAATACAAAATGTTGTACAAGGACTCGGCCGGAAATTCAAAACTTCCCTTTGACGATTTTTACATTCGTCCGTTCGCAGGACTGTCGGGTTACCTCTGGATTTTTCCGCTTGAAGAAGGGTGCGCTTACGTCGGAGCTGGCGACTACAACAAGCAGCAGAATGTGGCGCTGGATGAATTCAACAAATCAAACCCCGGGACAGTACTAAAAAAAATTGGGCGACCAATCAGGATTTCGCCACCAAAGTACTGCGAGCCGTTCTATCTTGGAAACGTTGTGGGATGCGGCGAATCTATTGGAACAGTTTTCCCGCTTCTCGGTGAGGGAATCATTCCGAGCCTCCAATGCGCAGATTTACTCTGCCAGAACTTTGACGACCTTCCCGCCTACCGCGAGGCGGTCCTTGACAAATTTGATTATTTCAATTACGTTTACGACATCATCAAGCTAAAGCTCGACAAAAAATTCAGTATGGTCAGACACCTTCCTTTGATGCTGAAAACGTACACCGCAATGAAGAAAATGGAGGATAGGTTTGGTCTCGAAGTACGCATGTCTGATTTCAAGGAAATAATAGGAAGCGTATGAATACCATGATAGAGTATGCGAAAGCTCCCGACGTTGAAAAGTCCGCTCGCGACATTATCGCGACGCTCCAGTTGAATCACCTAGATCTGCAAAGGATTCAGTTCTACAGGTCAAGAGGAAGCAAGTCTCGTGGTGTTCAAGCTAGGATACATGGCTTGGGACGAATTTGGTTCGACGCGCTACAGATGGAGCCTAATTATATCATTGAGGTGATCTCGGAGCGATTCGACCAACTCGAAAGCGAAGAGAAAGACAAAGTAATCATCCACGAGCTGATGCACATCCCTGTCGGATTCAGCGGGGGTTTCGTTCCGCATAAGGGCAGGATTACGACCAGAAAGGTACAAACCTTATACGAAAACTATCTCAAAGTTGCTCGAACTCCCGTCTCGAACGCTTAAAAGAGTAAAATTTCCTAATAGAATCGATTTTTGGACAGACGATTGAGTTGCAAAAGCCAAGCCTTGATCAACTCCAGAGCCAGAATAGAGAGGCAAGGGCCGAGCTCTACCGGAACCTCTGCCGGGTCGTTTGCATTGTCTGCTCCGGGACAATTTTACTAATCAGCTCCTTTGGAGTGGTTGCCTCGATTGCGGGGCACGTAGATGTTGTAGGGGCAGCATTTGTCAACTTACAAATTCCTTCACCGTCTTTTTCTCCGATAAGCGCGAAACCCATTTCGATTCTCGTCGCAGCCGCTCTGGGGTTGACTTTCTCCGGGCTGGAGCTTGCGAGACCCGCCGTTATGCGCTTTTCAAAGACGAGATTGTCTCTTCTGATGGGCCTTACTTTCGTAACGGGCGCGCTTGTAGCGTACGAAGTAATGTACAACTTTATGATCTGGTCAGCCCAGCTAACCTTGAATTCGCTGCTCGGTTCTTTGAACCCGGACACTATTGTAAACCAATTTCCAAACCCGAACACTCCATGGAATCTAGTCTTTTCAACAAAACTGACCGAGCTTGGACTTGCCGTTGCGTTGTATGTGTTCTATTACCTGATCACTGTACAAAGGGCGAAAGATAAGGAAGAGGAAAGACTAGCAGCTGAAGAAAGGCAGTTGCAAGTCGGCCCGTCGCGCGACTTTATTGAACGCTAGGCTTTTCCGCCGACTCACTAGGCGTGCGCTTTCTAGCCCGGAGAAATATTGCCACAATTGCAATTACGACGGCAACAATTCCGATCACAATAAAAGCTGTGTCCAAATCATGCGCGATATTTACAACCTTGCTCAGATTACCCACTTCGAATCCGACGGCTGCAAGGGCTGCGTCCCAAATGAAAATTCCAACCACGGAAAATCCGATAAATTTTCCGACGTTCATTTTAGAAGTTCCCGCAGGGAAAGCTACAAGCGTGCTGATCAAAGGAACAAACCTAGCCAAAAGGACGGTAATGGCTCCGTAACGAGAGAACCATCTCTCGCTGGTTGCTAGGTGCTTTTCGTTGAGGTGTATGTAGCGTCCGTAGCGCAGAATGAACGGTCGTCCGTAATAATATCCGATCGCAAAATCTATCATGTTCCCAAGGAGACTCCCTATGCAAGCTACCACTACTGCGGTCCAAAAGTAAAACTGACCAGTGAAAGCGAGATAACCAGCAAACGGCATCATCACTTCGCTTGGCACGATTGGAAGCGTGGCTCCTTGCAAGATCATCAGGAGAAATATTCCCACGAGTCCGTGATATCCGAAAGAGTCAAGAACGTACTTCGCAAAATTAAGAACGGTATTGAACAGCGACAAGAAATTGAATGCTCGAATCCAGAGAACTTAGCGTCCAGCGCGTTCTTTTAGTTTGACCGAAAATAAGAATTGCTCCAGCCAATCGCCTAAATTAATTGGCACTGTATGGAAAACGCCATTACCTACTCATGACTGGATAGGTTTTTATTCGCAAGATCCTTTTCGTGGCAATTGCTTCATTACGAAGATCGACGAGAGTGACTAGATGGCGCAGCAACAAAGCAAAAGACCACTAACCTCACTACAAAAGGCTGTGAACAAGGAAGTCCTAGTACGACTCAAAATGGATCTCGAGTACAAGGGCAAGATGACCAACGTGGATCCTTACATGAATGTAATCCTAGTCGATGCGACAGAGTTCAGCGGCGGAAATCCCTCTGCAACTTATGGTAAAGTTGTGATCCGCGGAAATAACGTGCTGTTCATAAAAATTTCAAGCGACTTTCCAATGTGATCTAGAGCGAATCGAGCGCTCCTCTCACGTAATCCAAAGCTCGTTTTAGATCAGTATTTTTGTCAAATTTTCGCAGGAAGTACGATACAATGTTTTTCACATCGCGTTCCAGTATTTCGGAAGCATTCGGGTGATCTGTCAGAACGTATTGCGGCCAGTCAATTATCCAACTCTTTTCTCCATCGTAAAGAATGTTGTACTCGCTCAAGTCGCCGTTGATCATATTTGCGGCAACGAATGCCTTTCTCGCCTCCCCGAAGATTTGTCTTAGAAGCCTTGCTGGGTTATCGATATCTTCCTTGTTGCAAGCATGAAGCATAACCCCTTCTATCTCCTGCATGAGCACGGCATGCCGATCTCTCGCAATGAAACTTGGAGTCTGGATATTGACACCTCTTGCTCGTTTGAGCCCCTCTTCCTCCTTGCGTGCCGCGTCGATATTGATCTCAAGCCACTGGTGGGATTTCGGCGTGGAGTATGATCGTTTTATCCGAGTTGCTCTAAAGCTCGTTCTGCCAATTCTGTAGAACTTTATGACAGCTTGCTTGCCCGAATCTGAAGATACTGCGAAAACATCCGATTCTTTTCCCATGCCGATAGATCTTCCCATACCGGAAATCAAGCCCCGCTGTACGAAGGAATGGAGAGCTAGAGCGTCCAATCCAGCCGTCACAAGTGTATAACCATGCTCCGATTTCCTTACGAACCCAAATGCGTTGAGCTTTGAAAGTCTGAAAAGCAGCTTGTCCTTGCTTAGCCCGAGCGACGCTCTCAAGTTTTCGAGAGGAATCGCCTCGTACCTGGTGTAGGATTTTTCGAGCCCTTTTAGAGCGTCGACATCCTCTGGTTCGAGCTTCTTGATAGCTCTGGCGGCAATTTGCGCGGAAGACAGATCTGACTCACCTCGAATCGAGCAGTCAGATGTTTAAGCGAATCTGAGATTAAACTTTCCGGCCCGAGGAAAAAGGGTTATTGGAATGATGAATCGGAGTTTTTCTGCAGTTGCTTCGATCTAGTTCTACTCGTCCATTCAGCTTGCCCGATGGAAAGCTTCCCGCCGAAGTACTCTCGAAACTCTTACGTCCGTTCAGACGCTCGAAAAATCTTCTAATCGGCCCGAGCATCGGCGTAGACGTCGGCATTGTGAAAAATCCGGGAAAGTACTTAGTGACTTCGACAGACCCCATAACGGGGGCCACTAGAAGACTTGGCTGG
>JASHSF010000066.1 GCA_030036955.1 Nitrososphaerales archaeon | reverse complement strand
CGCTCAACATTGCCATTGTTGCTTTTCTTGCTGCTTGGATAGTCTTGATTCCAAGCGAATTGATCCTTTTCCTCGCCCCTCCCGGGATAGTCTTCATCACGGGCGCACTTTACTTACCTCTGGCTGCCAAGCGTTCCAGAGACCCGATCTTGCGCAGGCACTTCATTTGGTTTGGACTATTCTTCATCGTTTATTCTGTTTCGACCCTTTTTGGCTTGGGCAACTTTCCTTCTAATATCACGGGTGACATAATCGTAATCGCAGGACTTTTGGTTAGCGGATACTTTCTCTATCGTAGCGCCCGGTCATTGGTTCCATTGAATAGGATGCCCCTCGAAGGTACCAATCCAAAGGATCCAAGCGACTACGGGAGCAATATTCCAAAAGTTGTTCAGTAGGAGAGCTCTGATTGCAGGCCAGGGCTTTGAAATATTATTCTTATCTCGAGTAGACCCAATCGAATTTGACTTCAACCGGACTTTCATCGCTTGACAATCTGCTCGGCAGCGACGGCTATCCCGATAGGTCTGCTGTCCTAATTGTGGGCGCTCCGGGAGTTGGAAAGGAAGCTCTGGGGTACTGGTTCACGCAATCGGGACTATCTCAAGGAGATTTTTGCCTTTACGCTACGAGACTTTCTGCACGAGAGATCTTGAAGGATTCGAAGGCTTTCGGCGTGAACTATGAGCAGAGAGTCCCCTTCTGGCTCGCTGGGGATGGCGGCCAGATGAAGTGCGATGTCAATGATCTTTCAAGCCTGTCCTTCAACATTAAAGACATTTTGAAAAAGAATGAACCCAGGCGTTTCAGGATCGTCACAGATGTTGTTTCGACCTTGCTGATGATTAACCCCGCAGAAACGGTATACAAATTCCTGAGCCAGTTAATTTCTGAAATAAAGCAGTATGACGTAGTCATGCTTGCCTCGCTGGAAGATGGCATGCATTCCCCTCAAGTGATTACTGCCATGCAGCAGCTCTTTGACGGCGTCTTGGAATTTAGGGTATATGAGGAAGGATTGAAATTCGTACCACTTTTGCGAATCCGAAAAATGATCGGAGCCACGCCGAGTCCCGGTTATTACAATTTCTCGTTTACAAAGAGCGGATTGGAGCTGAGCGCCTATGCCAAGTAGTTTCGACGTTGCAAATATAATTGGGGCGGTTGCCATCACTGTTATTTTCGGTTATGCAATCTATACTGCGCTAGGGATCCGGCGCACTTTTTCGGTCGGGTTGTATCGCAGTCAGGCTCTTGGGGTGGCGCTCATCGCATTGATTATTTTGATCTGGAATTTATCTAACATAATTTTCTCGTACATCCCTCCGAACGTTCCAAGCGATTTTCTCTACAATAACGTAGGCATAATCGGTGAACTGGCTTTCTTGCTCTGGTTCCCGATATTCTACTATTGGCTCGACAAATCAGAGCTGGCCGCCAGAAAATCAAATCCTATGCTTCGAGACATTCTGCATTGGCAACGGATACGCGTATTCCTTGGTCCTTTGATCTACGCTTCGATAGTGAGTTCCATATGCGTTGAGATAATCGAGACCATCTTCTATGGCGTGTCGCCCGTCAGTATGGTAAGCGAGTCAGCGGGACCCTCTGCTTTTCCTATCCTCGTTTCTATTTTGTTGTTCCTTATTCCTGCGCTTATACTCTTTGTCGGACTGCGGGTTTTAGCCATAATAGCTCTCCCAATCGCCGCGTGGCAAACCCGGGATCCATTGCTAAGAAAACAGATCTACTGGCTGGGAATTTTCTTTATTCTGAATTTTGTAGGCGGTGCTTTACAGGGCTCTATTCTAAATCCCTTCGAAGCGCTCTTCTTCTTGGATGCAATTGTCTTCTTCTCGGGGTTCGCTTTGTACAAGAGTGCTAGGTCACTGGTTCCAACCTACAGTTTCTCAGCTGAAGGAATCCAAACTAATCCTGAGCATCCACCAACTTCTTAGCTCAACGAGGAACTGATAGATCTGGTGCCAGCAACCGGAATAACCTCGCTCGATAGGCTTCTTGGGGATGGCTACCCGGATAGATCTACCGTTCTCATAGTTGGTCCTCCGGGCATTGGAAAGGAGGCTCTTGGATACTGGTTCACCCAGTCGGGACTCGTTCAAAACGATTTCACCCTCTATGTTACGAGACTTTCCTCGAAGGAAGTCCTCCAAGACACAAGAGCTTTCGGTGTCGACTTCTCTCATAGTGTGCCGTTCTGGTACTCGAGCGACGGTTCGGGGCAGATGAAGTTCAACGTAAATGATCTTGCTTCGCTCTCTTACAATATCAAGGATGTTCTGAAGCAAAATTCTACCCGGCGGATCAGAGTCGTAACTGATGTCGTTTCCTCCCTCCTGATGCTCAACCCACCTGATACGGTTTACAAGTTCCTGACGCAGCTCTTTTCGGACGTAAAGCAGTACGACGCCGTCTTCCTCGCAATGTTAGAAGAAGGCATGCACCCTCCGAACGTTCTAGCGGCAATGCAGCAGCTCTTCGACGGAGTGATTGAACTGCGGCTTTACGAAGAAGGGCTTCGGGTACTTCCTTTACTACGAATCAGAAAGATGAGGGGAGTGCCGCCTCAGCCTGGCTATTACAACTTCGCATTCACGAAAACGGGAATGGAGGTAAGCGCATACGGCAAATAGATCTGATGATACGCTTATCGTTCTACTGGTCATTACGTCTCTGGTTGGAATCCTAAACGTTGCATTCCTTAAATCGAACGACTATTTGGCACTAATTGTTGCCATTCCATATTTTTACGTCGGTTACTGGGCTTTCATAATTCGGCGGTCCCTTGCGGTTCCGATATACAGGCAGCAGGCATTGGGAATCGGATCCGTCACAATATTCTTTTTTGTTCTCCTCCCAGCCTTCCAATATTTTTCAAGTAACTTTGTTCGTTCTCTGTTAATTGCGCCTTTCTTTGTTGCTACACTCTACTGGGTCGATGCGTCCATTCTCGCGGCACGACGCTCTGACCCCTTGCTCAGGGACACAGTACATTGGTCGCGAATTCGTTTTGTCTTCTGGGCGATGATTCTTGCCGGATTTATTTTGATGGTTTTAAGCTACATTGGACTTTCTACTTCGAATTTTATCGTGTCCCTCGTCTCTGATTTCCTCATATTTTTCTACATTGTCGGACCATTTCTTCTGGGGGCGGCGATCTTGCCGATAGTTTCCAGAAGGTCCGGGGACGCTTCTCTAAGACGCCACCTTACCTGGTTCGGAGTCTTTGCCTTGCTGCTTCTGCTGTCTTTCCTACGATTCTTGGTGCCTGGGCACACTCAGTTCTTTCTAACTTGGAGCGGGATTCTAGCTTTCGCCGTCGCTCTCTATCCTTTGTATCGGAGCGTCAAGTCACTCGTTCCGCTGAATAGATTGAAATTAGATTGAAGAAACCTAATCGTATCTCAACTAGAAAGGAAGTACCTGCATCAAGATAGGAAATAGGCGAAAAATGGTCTCCACGGGTTTCTCGTCTCTTGACGGGCTACTTGGAAGCGAAGGCTATCCAGACAGATCGACTGTCCTAATTGTGGGCGCTCCGGGTCTAGGCAAAGAGGCTCTGAGCTACTGGTTCACGCATTCGGGACTCATCCAGCAAGAGTTTTGCCTGTACGTCACAAAGCGCTCGACGAGCGAAATTCTGAAAGATGCTAGGGCGTTCGGTGTAGATTTTGGATCGAGGGTTCCGTTTTGGATTGCGAGAGATGGAGGTCAGTTGAAATGCGACTTGAAAGATCTGACATCGCTTTCCTTCAATATCAAAGACATTCTGAAGAAAAATGCCAATCGAAGGATTAGGATAGTATTCGATGCCCTCTCGGCTTTGCTGATGCTGAATCCTCCAGAAACGATCTATAATTTTCTGGGTAATCTCTTCGATGAAGTGAAAAAGTACGATGCAGTTTTGGTGAGCACCGTCGAAGACGGGATGCACCAGCCGCAGACAATTGTCGCCATGCAGGAGCTCTTCGACGGCGTCGTGGAGTTCAGGCTCTACGAAGAGGGCCTGCGTGTAACACCACTTCTCAGAATAAGAAAGATGCTGGGAGTACAGACCCAGCCCGGTTATTACAATTTCACATTCTCTTCTTCCGGT
>JASHSF010000065.1 GCA_030036955.1 Nitrososphaerales archaeon | reverse complement strand
CCGCTCACGTAAATAACCGAGGATTCTTCGCCCTCCGCTCCCTTTTGCTTCACTAGCGAGCTGATGGACTTGAACGGATCCTGCGAAAACATATCTCTCGAATGCTCGACGGCAATTTCCTCGATTTCTGACAACAGTCCATACCCGCTGTTTTGGAGCATTTGCTGGCTGACGTAGAGCTTTCCGACTGGCACTGCCATCAGCTCGCTCTGCGTTACTGCACTGGACAAGCCTGCAATTTCAAGTGCTGCTCTAAGCGCTGCGCTGAGTGAGTCTTGGAGTGCTTCGGCTCTAGTTTGAACGGTCACTTTCTTTCCGTCGTGCACGATGACTCCGAACTTGATGCGAGCCCTGAACAAATCGTTATCAAGCTGGAGGAACGTTGCAGCGAGCCGGTCGCGATCAAAATAGCTCGGAGCTCTTTCGTCTAGAATTAAGTAGTAGGACTCTGCAAACTCTTTCATTTTCTCATTGACGTAAAGCTCTCCCATCCGCGCGCTTGCTTTCCAGTTGATTCTGCCGTAAGGATCTCCCACGACGTACTTTCGCAGCTCGAAAAATTCCGTGCCGATGCCGGGGATATTCACTGGCGATTCGCCGAGCCCGGTTTTGCCGAGCAATCTCGCGCTCTCGGATGCTACTTCAATGACTCGGGGAAGGACGTTGAATTCAATTGAAACTGGGATCTCGGAATTATCTTGAAAAAGTCCGAGGGGGCTCAAGACAGTGAGCGCAAGGCTCTTCCCTTCGAACTTGCCCGAAAATGCGCTTTTGAAGCTTGCCCTAACTTTGATTGACGTTTGATCCCTTCTTATCTCGCTCGGAGACAGCGAGAGAAATTGAATCCCGGGGATGGAAAATTTGGCAGAGCCCGAATTGCTGAGTTTAACGAGATCAAATTCATCGGAGGCTTGTTCTCCTACCTGGACTAGCCTTGAGACACGAAGGTGATCGCCATCTCCACCGGGCTCTATTGGAGCAAGCTTGAGCCACTTTTGTGGGTTCTTGGTGATTGTCTTTACCCAAACAATCTCCTCGACCAGAAAGGCGAGGACGACGAAAAAAGCAGTTAGTATGAAGAGATCTTGAAACAAGATCGCGCAGAATCCGAGCGCGAAGGACGCGGCCGTGAGGACATCTCCTCGGGGCGTGGAAGCAAGCAAGTTACTCCCTCGGAACTGTGACTTGATCAAGCATGTCGGCTAGTAGTTTTTCTGGACTTACTTCTTGGATGAGAGCCTCTGGCTTTAGAAAGGTCCTGTGCCCAATAGCGAAGGGGGCGAGGAACTTTACGTCGTCTGGAATGACGTAGTCTCTGCCGTCGAGGAAGGCAAGTGCCCTTGTGCCCTTGACGAGCGAAATTGAAGCTCTAACGCTTGGCTCGACGCGGACGTACTCGGAATCTTTTAAGTAATTTATCAGCGAAATTATGTACTGCTTGATTGAATCTGCAACCGTAACATCGCGAACGGCTTCCACGCTTTCGGCGATTTCGTCCACCGAAACAATCTTGGCGCAAGTGTAGTCCTGAATTTCGTTTATCCGCGACATTATTGCCAGCCGATCCTCCTGGCTCGGGTACTCGATCTTGCAAGAATAAGCAAAGCGATCTGACTGAACTTCGCTGAGTTGATAGGTTCCGGCTGATCCGAACGACACCTGCGTTGCGAGGACCATGAAAGGTTCTCGCAGTCTGATCGTTTCCCCTTCGAAGCTGGCCTGCCTTTCCTGCATTGCTTCAAGCAGCGCGGCCTGAGCTTTGGGAGTTGCCCTGTTGAGCTCGTCGACTAAAATTACATTTCCAAAAATAGGTCCCTTTCTCAACCGAAAGTCCCCGGTTCTTTGATCGTAAACGTAAGTGCCCAGGATATCAGACGGCAAAATATCCGGCGTCATTTGGATGCGCTTGAATTCTCCTCCGATCGTTTGCGCGAACGCTTTGGCGAGCGTGGTTTTGCCGAGACCGGGATTCCCTTCTAGAAGGACGTGCCCCTGGGACAGGAGGGCGACGAGCATTAACCTGACTATCTCCGTGCGCCCAACGACGATCTTCGAGATCTCGTTTTCAAAGCGAGCAGCCAGATTGTAGCCTACAACCTTGTCGGTTTCGACCAAAGTGGCAAACTTAGCCTTGACTACTTTCAGTATAATAGCTTGTATTCTTGTGAATAAGTATTCGACAGCACATCCACGCTCGGGCTAACAATTATCAAAGAATTTCTCGATATCCCCGAAACTGATGTTCGTTAACTGTCCCTTGCTTGATAACTAATTATTCTTACATCTCCCAAAAAAGTGAAAACGCAAAAAGCAAAGTTCCCAAAGCCAAGTTGCGTAATCCAAGTCTAGTCCTTTTCTGTAATCTCTTTCTGCAGTCCTTCCAGCTAAGATGTATATCTCAAGGCGATATAGCGAAGCAAAACTTTCATACTTCGCTTTCGAAATTGGCAGATCTTAGTCCAAATTCTACTGGGTTTGTTTCTGCAATGGCTTATTCTTCTGATGGATTAAAAGTAGAGCTTCATACGCTAACGAGCTGCTGCACTCTTAGCTTTCTGCCCGCGCGCATTGCCGCAGTGATGTTTTCCAAGACGACGACTGTCTGGGCTCCAATCATCCCGCCGTTTATCTGCGGACCCCGGCTTGCAATGCGCTCAAGAAAGTGGTATTGCATGTCGCGTATGGTATTATTGGCACCACTCTTTCTGCTGGTTTCAGCGCTTCCCATTTTGTTTGGCGTAACGGGGTCGATTCCATCAAATGGAAATACCGGGATTTCGTTAATGTTGTGATCGTAATCCAGTTTGACCGTCTGCCGCAAAGCGTCGCATGTTATAGTTCCCTTTTCACAGACGAGCTTTACACTACGCTCTTTCAGGCCGTGGTGAATCCAACTGAGGTATATGCTTGCTAGAATCTGGTCCGGGTACTCTAGGTGAACGAACGCCATCTCTTCCGAATTGTCTTCTTTCTGAACATATGAGTCCCCCACAGCATCTACATTTTCCGGCCATTCGTCCAATAGGAAATTAAGCACGTCGATAGGATGAGGCGCAAGATCGAAAATAATGTCTCTCTCCTTGGGTAGTACCTCCATGAAAGTCGCCCAGTCAAGATTTGCGTAGAATATTCGGCCCATTCTTCCCTCCCGCAAGGTCTGCTTGACTGTTCTTAGGGCGTTATTGAATCTGAAGATGTGACCGACCAAGAACACAAGCCCCTTCTCTTCCGCAAGTCGAGTAAGCTTGAAGGCTTCCCGAGACGTCGTGGAAATTGGTTTTTCGAGCAAGACATGCTTGCCCGAATCCATAGCGGCTCGCGCAACAGGGTAATGGAGCTGATTCGGCAAAGCAATGTGAACTGCGTCAAGCTCGCTATCTTCAAGTACTTCTGAATAATCGCAGCTAAAGGTCGCATCGGTAGAAGGGTAGATTGGATTGGAAAGTTCTTGCTTGACTTGATCCAGGGCACCAACAGAAGTGTCAACAACATAGGATAACTTTACCTCTCCGGTCGAATTCTCGATCGCTGCGTACTCGCGCGAGAGCTTTGTTCCCCAGTATCCGGCGCCAAAAACAGCTAACTTTATTCTGCTATCCACATCTCACGCCTTTCCTTCGCTTCCTGATCCAGTCGCGACATATTTTGCGCTAGCAAAATTCGCAAACTCTTCTTCAAATTTGATCACGTTTTCGCCATACAGAAACTTGTCACTTCGAAGTGCATCAAAAACTGCCTCCCCCATACCCTGTAAGAACAGAGGTCGCGCTTGATGAATAACCTGTTTTACTTGAATTAGCATACCGGGTTCTAATTTCTCCCTTAATTATTCAAAGCGCAAGTTCACTAGAAAAGATCGAAATATTTCCGATCAAAAATTTAAAGGATATAATAATATGGATTTCGCGAAAAATATCGATTGCCGATATAGGTAACAGAAGTTTATAATATGAGTTCATAAACGGAGCAATTTAGCTCTTGGTGCAAGTGGGCTGTAGTCTTCGAGCAACGATTTGGTTGAACTCGAGGGGAGCGGCCCTTTTGTTGATTGGAAATTCCTAAGACTAACTTGATCCGCGCAAGTAATGCGGAACCTGCACCGGGAGGAGTGAACGATTCTGCTCGGGCAGTGATGCAAAGAACCAATCAAGATACCTTCGCAATCCTCCATCAAGATTGAATCTGGGTTCGTATCCCAATTCACTTTTGATTAGTGAGATGTCAGCGTAGCTGTGCCTTATGTCTCCGTCGACCGCAGGTTTGTAGTCCAGCGGAACTACGACGTCGTCGCCAATCACGAGCTTGCTTTCCAGATTTGCGAGATATTCAATGGTAACATGCACTCCGCTACCAACGTTGAAAATAAAGTGTTGATTTCCAGCACTGGGCTTAGAAGCGAGCTTAAGAGCTTGAACCACATCCTCCACGTATACAAAGTCCCGCGTTTGCTGCCCATCGCCGAAAATTACCGGACCCTCAAACCTCGAAAGCCTTGAAGCGAATTCTGATATTACGCCGCTGTATTCCCCGCCTAAAGATCTCTCTCCGTAGACATTAAAGAATCGAAGAATAGTTGCATCCAATCCAAATTTTTCTCGAAATTCGATTACCTTCTTCTCTCCCTCAAGTTTCGTCTGACCGT
>JASHSF010000064.1 GCA_030036955.1 Nitrososphaerales archaeon | reverse complement strand
GATGCTTGGGCATTGGAAGAAGAAGCAGAAGAAGCGCCGCTCCCTCCGGTTCCAGTCGCTACCAAGAGACAGCCGAAAGTTGCGATTTCAAAGTAACTTGCTAGAATAGCTTTTAGCCTGTTCACTCAAGAATTGCTCTTGCCATATCTTGAGCGAAGTTCTCGCCGATTACGTCAGAGAGAACTATGCAAGATCCTCTCGCCTCGACGTCGATTCTTGGCTCTCCTCGAACAAATTTCCTTGCATTTGCGACTGCAACTACGGTGGAATGCGCGCTTTTCTCTTCAAGAGCGGCGAAAATCTCGTCCTTGTAGGCAAAAGGGGAGGATTGTATACTCCGGGCTCGAACCCCAAAGTCTTCACGAGGGTTCGTGAATTTGTTCATGCCCCGTACAGAATGATTTTGGACGGCGAGTATGTACCTGGGGAAGGTATCCATTTCTTTGATCTAATACAAGTTGACAATCGCGATGTGCGATCCGAGCCTCTCGAAAAAAGAAGAGAGGTCCTCAGCGAAATAATTGACGGTATGGATCTTTCAACGCAAACGGGTACTGCTCTAAGCAAGGGAGAAATCCTAAAACTGCGTGACATGTACGCGTCGCAAGGGCACGAAGGGGTGATCGTAAAGAATCCAAAGTCAAAGTACGGTGAACCGAACTCCTGGCTAGAATTAAACCCGAAAGATACGGTATTTTGCTTCGTTACTAATGTCGAAGAAAGAGATAGAACTTGGAACTGGAGTCTAGGTCTCCTAGACAATAGAAACGGGAAGCTCGTGGATATGGGGCGAGTTGATTCTCACTCTGAGAGGATAAAGCCGCGAAATGTTGCGGTTGGCTCGATAGCAGAAATCAAATATCACGGCATCGATAACGCGATGAAGCTTGTCGAACCTTTGATAGTTAGAATTCGTTCCGATATAGCGCCGAGCGAATGCCTTTTGTCGCAGCTAGATTCTGCCCTAAGCATTTTGGAGAAAATTTGAAGCTAAGCTCAGTCAATTGGATCTGGGATCCAGTTTTGAGATATGTGAATGTTCTACCTGTCATATAAATAGGATAAATTTCCCTTATCCGATTGATTAGCAATGGATTCATCAAAAGTGGAAAGGACAAAGGATGAACTCAGAACAAATTTTGTCGGTGGTTCTTCAAAACGCGATTCTGAAGAAACGCAAGATTGTCCATTCTGTGACCTGTATGTATCTGAGATCGGTGTAAAAAATGGCACCTACCGGGATATGCTTTATTTTTCCATACACTCTAATCTTGAAAATCACAAATTAGACGAAATTACAAAGACGCGGAAAAGGCGAAACAGTACGACAGATAGCACTGTCAAGGGTGATTACCCGCTGTATTGTCTCAAATAGAACTTCTAATGCGAATTGGCCTCGCTCTTTCTAAGAAATCACGATATTATCAGCTTAGTCCCAAAAGAATTAGAAAAAAGTCCACTGGAGCTGGAACAAACGTTCGCAGCTCCAAGTAAGAGTGATATGATCTATGGTCCCGCGATTTGTGCTATTTGGTTTAGGCTGAGCTGCATTACTGTCGAAGGTAGGGGAACAAAGTTCACCGGGCCTAGGAAGTAGGCAGAGTTTCCTGCAGTCGGCAAGACAGCCCAAGTCAGGAGCGTTCGCAGTGTCAGTGCCATGCCAGTAGCCGTCTGATAGTTTGCGACGAGCGCGTACTCGTAGTTTACGATAGGATATGAGTTTGCGCCAGGCCCGAAGATGAGAGATTGCCTCTCATCCTGCGGAGTTAAGGATGACTGGGCGTTAACCGCGGCGAGAATGTTTGTTGACGAGATGTTGACAAAGTTGCCCGCAGCGTTCTCGAGGTAGGCATATCCCAAGGGTGTGGGATTGTCGATGGTGGCATCTCTAAGGTAGCTCACACCGATGTACGCTATGGAATAGGATGTCGTATTGCACGTTGCAACCATCCCCGAATTACCAGTTGCAGACACCTCCGATGGAATTGCTGGCCAGCTTGGGAGGGTCGAGTAACTTACTGAAGTATTCCACGACGGAGTTGAGTCGGAAAGATATTGCGTGAAGATGAAACTATCCCCGCTCGAATCGTGTCTCACTATTGGGATTATTGTATCAGATGAAAGTGTGCCAAGATAGGTTTTGACGGTAGCATTTGTCTGAAGCGCTATTATGGCGGAGTTGGACCATGTCGTGATCGTTCCGTTGTAGATTCCTGCGAGAACCGGTCCCGAGAAATTCAAGTGAGTGTTTGGAGATAGCCCCGGTAGGTTGTACATTATTTGCTGGGCTGATACGGCGACAGGAATGTCAAGAATGCATGGAAAAGTCGCCTGTTGGGCGTCTGTGAGGTATGCGTCAGATGAACCAATCTGTAGGGTACCATCCTCTACGCCCGCTTGACCGAACCCGCTTCCTCCGGCAGCTGTGTTCAAGGTAACGCTAGGGTATGCACTCGTAAAGTTAACTTGCCATGCCTCCCATAGAGGATACAAGAGCGAAGAGCCAGCTTCCGCGACTGTTAAGGTCGGCAAAGTACTCGTCAAGGTTGTCCCACCTGTAGTAGTCGTTCCAACCGTAGAAGTTGCCGAAGTGCAGACCGAAGATACCGTGCTCGTGGTTGAAGATGTTGAGCTGGTGGTTGAAGAAACACTCGAGGATGTCGACGTGGTTGGAGTCGTTGAAGTTGATGTAGTCGACGTCGAAGTCGTAGTAGAAGAGTGTGACACTGTCAAAGCGACGTACGCTCCGACGCCTGCTATAACGACGATCACGATGACTATTACTGCGATAGCAACGGTGCTGATCGCTCGCATACTGTCTTTGCTTAAAAGGTCATGTCTTTTCAAAAAGAATACACGAAGGCAAAACCACGATTTATCGTGTATATTCTTTTACGATAGAGAATATTGATTCACTCTTTTACCTATATATTGTAAATATACACGAGAGATCGAAATTCATATTGGCCAAAAGCTTATGCTTTTGGCCTAATTCCTCAAGAACTATTTCCTGGCAGACTTTCGCAAGCCAGTCACAATGTACTGAACCGAATCCGCGATGTAAGAAGAATGGTCAGCTATTCGTTCGAGATATCGTAGGATCAATGTCGCAGATACGGCACATCGTAGTTCGCCCGAATATGGTTGCGAAATCAAATTTTTCACGTATGATCGATATTTATCATCAACAAAGTCATCCATTTTGCTTACGCTGTTCGCAAGCTCGACATCGCGTTTTGCGAATGCTTCAATGCTCATGCGGATCATTTCTTTGGTAAGTTTGGCCGTCACTTCAACCTCCTCATGATCGCATCCAGATAGATCACCAAACATTTCAAGAACTTGCATGATATCGTAGGCGTATCTTCCGAATCTAGCAAAGCCGTAAGATATTTCCTGGCTCGCCCTAATAAAACGGAGATTGCTCGCTACCGGTTGATAGCTGACAATAAGATCAATCGCGAGCTCCGATACTTCTTCATCGTGATCCCTCAATTCGTCAGCGGATACCTTAACCTGAACTGCATGGTTCGGATTCATCGCACCTTCGACATAGGCTCGAACGGCAGTCGCAACGGATCTTTCTGATAAGTCAGCCATTTCCATAAGGATCTCAGTGAGTCTTTGGATGCCTACATCCATCAGCTTCGCCAAAGGTAATCAAAAACTCCTTTTGAGATCTAAAGATTCGGATTTGCGTATGCTATACGAGTTTGCCGCTAATGTATTTTTCAGTCAGAGGATTGGTCGGATTTTCGAAAATGTTTGGCGCTTGTCCTACTTCAACCAAGTCTCCTCTGTAAAGAAACGCGACTTTGTTTCCTACTCTCGCCGCTTGTTGCATGTTGTGGGTGACGAGAACTACGGTGTAGCTGGCTGCTAAATCCACCATCAGGTCTTCGACCCTGGTTGTTGAACCTGGATCAAGAGCTGAAGCAGGTTCATCCATCAGAAGAATCTCCGGTCGAACGGCGATCGCCCTTGCAATGCACAGCCTTTGCTGCTGACCGCCGGAGAGCTTCAGGGCGCTTTCCTTTAACCGGTCTTTGATTTCGTCCCAGAGGCCAGCTTTTTGAAGCGAGACTCTGACAACGTCATCCATTTCCGCCTTGCTTTTCGTCATCTTGTGAATTTTCGGTCCAAAACATACATTATCATAGATAGATAGGGGAAACGGATTTGGCTTTTGGAACACCATGCCCACTCTGAGTTTGAGGAGGACGGGATCGACTCCCCTCGAGTAAATGTTGACGCCATCTATCGTAACACTCCCGGTCACGTGAAATCCGGGGACATTGTCGTTCATTCGATTGAGCGTTCGAATAAGTGTGCTTTTTCCGCAACCGGAGGGCCCCATGAATACTGTAATCTTATGCGGTTCGATTGCGAGATTGATGTTCTTGAGCACTTGGAGGTGACCGTAGAATACACTCAGATCGGTAATGTCAATCCGTCCTCGTGAGCCAACTGAATCCAATCTGTCGGAAGATGGTTGCAAAGGTTCGTCCACCTTCACTGATTTATCAGAGAGCGTCATCCCGCTGTTCTGTTCCTGTTCCAATTCCTCTGCGATCATTTCTTTTTTGCACGCGCTTTTGAATCTCTCGGTTAAATTCTGGATTCCAAGTCTCTCGAAAGCCTTCTTAGGCCGACCCTTGCAACTATGTTTATGACGAGTACTATGAGAATAAGAAGGAAAGTCGCAAGATAACTCAGGTCAATAGCGTTGGTGGTTGGAATTGTATAGAAGGTAAATACCACGTAGGTCAGATAGCCTATTTGGGTGTGACAACAAGCAGTCCAGTTGATGTAATCCGAAAAGCCTGCTGTGTAAAGTAGTGGCGCCGTTTCTCCAACGGAAATGCTGAGCGACAGCAAAATCCCCGTAAGAATCCCTGGAAGAGCGAATTTCAAACTGAGCCGATTAATAATCGTCGTTTTGCTGCTGCCGAGCGCGAGCGCGCCCTCCTTTATACCGTTAGGAACCCGCTTCAAAGCTAGCTCCGTCGCTCTGACTGTATAAGGAAACATAAGAACCGACAGAACAATTGCAGCACCAAGCGCGGAGTAGCCCAAGTTAAAGCGCAGAACGAGAACTAGAAACCCGACGTATCCAAGTATGATGGAGGGAACGCCAGCCAGCACGTCTGCAAAAAATCTAACAATGGAAGAGAACCTGTTGTCATTTGAAAATTCCGCAAGATACACACCTCCGAATACTCCCAACGGCACCGCGATCATGCTCGACAATCCAACTATGAAGAGCGTTCCGAGGATGGCGTTTGCGAGCCCGCCTGCCGCGTGAGGGTTAAACGAAGCAGCTCCTGCTGTTGTTTCGATCAGCCGAGAGATTGAAATGACCTGTAGCCCCTTGTAGGCGAACAGATAGAGAATATCGACTACCGGATAGAGGACAAGAACCGCTGCAACAATCAGCAAGCCCTTGACAAATAAGTTGAGTGCCTTTCTCCGAGTATAGTTGCGAGGCCTAACAGGTCCTTCGAAAGAGAATGAATCCTGGAGCTGCACGGAATTTGTTGGCTCTCTATCGGGTTCCATTTTGCCACAGCTCAAACTTGTATAAGGTTCTCAGGTCTCGAAACGAAGCCTCTGCGAACAAGCAGCCTTGCCACAACGTTGACTATCATCGTAATCGCCATTAGCAGTAGGGCCATTTCAGCAAGCACTGAAATCGACATGCCACTTGGATCAGTGAACGCAGCGTCGAGCTGGAAGACGATGAACGCCGCCATCGTATTGATGGGATAAAAAAACGTCTTTGGCAAAAAGTTGCTTGCGCCCCCGCAAACTAGCGCAACCGCCATTGTTTCGCCAAGGGCTCGCCCGAGGCCTAGGGCAATGGACCCGATGATGCTAGTCCTCGCATACGGCAGAACGACCTTGTAGGTTATCTCCCAGTCCGTCAAACCGAGGGCTCTTCCAGCTTCCTTTAAACCTTCGGGGGTCTGCCTCATTGCGTCTCGGCTTATAGAAGCAATGATAGGAGTGATCATTAGGGCAAGAATCAAACCTGAAGCGAGCAAGCCCGCACTGAAAACGGCTCCGGAAAATATAGGGACGCTTGAGAGGGAGTGCGAAAGACCAACCTCGAGAGTCGACTTCAGGTAAGGCACCAAAACGAGGATGCCCCAGAATCCGTAAATCACGCTCGGAATTCCTGCCATGAGTTCCATTACAAATGAAATTGGAGATGCGAGTCGCCGTGGCGCTATTTCCGCAAGCACTATTGCTAGGCCGACAGCCGCAGGGGCGCCTATTAGTAGAGCAATACCCGATGAGAGGAGAGTCCCTGTTAGGTATACCAGCACTCCGAACGTAGCGCCACACATGTGGGCTATACCAGAAGTGTAACAGATACTACCGGTCAGCTCGGCGTTCCAAGTTATGCTCGTGAAAAACTTTGATCCGTAGACTACAAGAGCTGGATAGCTCGAGTCAATAAGAACGCCAATTATTATGAAAATGAGAGCGAGTGCGACGCCACTCAAGCACATCGTAACGTACTTGTAGATCGTGTCCTGAAGATGACGCGCCAAAAAGCTCTCTTAAGACAGGCGAAGTACGATCTTACTATATCCATTTACTATATACTCTAATGACCGCTATAGAGGCTATATACTATGTCGAGGGAAGCTGAATTGTATGTCGTTGGATTAGTTCGGGCAAGATCTTGACAACTTGAGCGTCGAATCTACAACAGGGCTCAAACTACCATCGTTCACACACTCAATCATCGGTCGCCCTGATAATACTATTCTTAACGATAAGCAGCACTATTCCACAGAAATAGCACGTCTGCATTCTGAATGAATTAACTCTAGAGGAAGAGAGCTGTGTAAGATTTAGCTCTTAAACGAAATCAAAGCTAATCCCACTAACGTTGGATCATGTCTAGAGCTTAAGTATCACTTTTCAGTACTCTATTAATAGATATAGGGGTGAATTTTTCAACGGCGGGCGCGTCCCGAATGATTGGAGTCTTGGGTCAATTAGACTAAGAAGAATAATTACCGGAAGAAATTATAGCTGTATTTGACTCATCGCACTAGGTTTCTCCAAGGGGAGGAAGCTCCTTCGTAACCACCTCATAGTAAGACTTGGCAATGCCTATCGCCTCGTCCATGTCATCAATCAGTGTGGTCATAAGGTGGTAGCGCTTCTCGTTAACCTCGATGACTTCTTGTGCCTTTATGAGACACCGCCGGGCGGCTTCCTTGTCTCCCTTGTAAATTGCAACTTTGGCCGCGGTCTCGTAGTACGTCCTGGCGTAGACGTTTTCATTCTTTGACTTTGCCTCGTCGCCCTTCGCGATAATCGCACTGATATCACCGAGCTGCTCAATTTGCCTCTCGGGGTCACCCAGCAGAAAGTATTCGAGCGCGTAGTACATGTCGTCACTCTTAACGAGAGACTTTAGCTTCGCGTCTGCGTATTCGTGGACCTGCTCATCCTTCTTTCTCTCGGCAACTTCCTGGCTGGTCTCCTGGTTACCCGACCCAAGCGTCGCCGGTGTTTGAACGTCTCCAAATGAGGATGACATACTGGAGCTTAAGGATTGTTTGCTTATTACTGGTCTGGAAGTTTAATCCTTACGAATTCGCGATCAAGCACACCGTTCTCGTCGCATACGCAAATAGAATCGGGGGCCCCGAACGAAAGAAAAGGGGCGAAGAGCGAATATCTACATTTGTGCTGGCTGGAACAGACCTACAACGTTTCCTTCGGTGTCTTTGAAGTATGCACTAAAGCCCATGTCTCCAATCGGCATTTTGCCCTGGACTCTCTTTCCTCCGAGCTTTTCGACTGTCGCAAGAGTCTTGTCAATGTCGCCAACCGAGACTGTAACGACAACGTGTTCTAACGGGCCGCCTCTCTTTGCCATTCCTCCGTTTATTCTTCCTGGAGATTTCGGCATTCCATTCTCGTCTGACTCTGAAGTTCCGATCATGATGTAATCGAATTCTGGCATTGAATTCATCATCCAGCCGAAAGCCTTGTTGTAGAAGTCTGACGCGCGCTTTGTATCGTCCGCTGGGATTTCGAAGTGAACTATGCTATCCATAGGGAATTTTCGGCCGCGATCACTATGCCAATAGTAATTAAGCGTATCTGTACCGGGCCAATAGCACGACCTGAGCTAATAGTATTTCGGTACAGGTTGGAGTGTCAGTCCCTGAAGTCGACTTGAATATCGAATGAAAGAAGATTTGAATCAATACTAGAATATAGATTGACTTCAAAATGATCTAGTTCTTAGTTCTTCTGAGTCTAAGAGATTCAGGAAGCATCCAGCGTAGACGAGCAAAATGTCAGAAAAGGATCCTTACGAAGACAGGAAGAAGAGCGAGCGAACTATGAGCGGAGAAAGAGACACGGAAAGGAAGGCAGCCATGGGCGAGGATGAAGACGAGACTGGAGGTGAAGAGTCCGAAGAAGGCACTCAGTAAACTCGCTTTCTTCGTCAATCTTCAAGATCCAAACCCGTGGAGAAGCGTTTCCCCTCCGGAATTTGTTTTTTTCTGACTCCCCTCTTAGCTTTCCTAAAATACCCTGCTCGTTCTTTCACTCCTAGAAAGCAAAATGGAAAAGACTGACAAAGTCAATCGCGTTGTGGTCGAATTAGATGGCACTACAAACCAATTTCTTCTGAATCCCAAAACGTTCTCGACCGGCAGCAGGGGTTATCACGCACAAGGCAAAATCGAAGTGCCGAGCGGAAAAAGATACCAAGTGAATTTGCTCTTTACAGAAATTGGATCGAAACCAAAGAAGACCGAATAGACCGCGATCAAAAGGATTAAAGCAAACTTGCGTAGTCTGTAGCTTGGATATTGTCTGCCACAGCCGTCATAAAACTAAACTGCGAAAAGTGCAAGCTCAAGACCGAACACCAGAGGCTGATCACAGCCCCTGACCAAAGACCGCAGTACAAGTGCCTTCGCTGTGGCACGATCAGAGAATCCGACTCTGATTCGAAAAATTATCCGGTCGACAATTCACAGCCCGCTGG
>JASHSF010000063.1 GCA_030036955.1 Nitrososphaerales archaeon | reverse complement strand
ATCTTTGCAGTGGTCCTTACGGTCGTTTTTGTTTTGATTTCCATTCCCATATCGAGCGTTGGCAACAATTTCTTCTACTTTCTCATATCCGTGCCGCAGATTCCGCTGACAGTCCTCGGCGCAGTGCTTGAAGCCCTCATTCTCGCTACAAATCCAGAGCGCTGGAGCATAGGTTTCGGCCTTTTCGAGCTTTCCAAGGTCGGGCTGGGGATTTTCCTTGTCGCAGTACTCCATCTCACGCTTGAGGGAGCTATTCTAACAATAATCGGCGCACAAGCGATTCAGCTTGCTACCGTTACCATCTTTGCTCGAAAGGAGCTTATGGGGAAAGTATCCAAATCCCTTATTGGGAGGACTCTGCGTGGCGCTTGGCTCGCACTCCTCATGTCACTGCCAAGCTTCATTACCGGTTTTGACGACATCATAATCTTCGCCTTCATTGGAACTACATTACCGCTCGCCTTTTTCAACGCCGCGAACACCTTTGCCTCAGTGAGCCTGTACTCGAGTTTTCTGGCAACTGGACTCTATCCAAGTATACTTTCTGGAAAAGATCCCTCCAAGTCCACCAGCCAGATTTTGGAAATTCAGCTCATGATACTCGCCCCAATATTGACTGGGACTCTGATTCTCGGAAGCAAGCTCCTGAACATCCTGAATTCAAAGCAGGGAACTTACGTGCAGGTTTTTCCTGTTCTGCTCGTGCTCGTTTTCTCTGCTGCATTCTTCTCATTTGGTCCAACGCTTGAAGGCGTCATCATGGGTTCGGATCGAACGGACGTAGCGGAAACGGTCGAGCAGAGAAATTTTCTCAACAGCCGCTTGTTTCTGCTCGCCAAAATCAACATCGTAGGAGGAATTGCATACATTGCGTCGATTGCCGCGATAGGCATCGCTCACCGGGGTGGAATCCTCGCCAATGGGTTCCTCAACATGCCGTTCAACGTATGGGTCGCCGTACTGTGGGGAGTAGCGAATGTCTGCATGGCGTTTGGACTGCTTCTGGTAAAAGCGCGATACGTGCGAAAGATTGCTTCGCTAAAAATTTCTAGAGGGGTAATATTGTCCGTTGCGGCTGCCACAGCTGTATTTGCCGTTTCCTTGGTTCTCATTGAGCCAATGATTCCCATCGTTAGAAAGGAAATACCCCAGACGCTGTACATCATTGCGGGAGGTGTCGGGCCGCTTGTCATTTACTTTATTGTTCTTTACCTGCTCAGCCCTGTAGCAAGACAGCTCGTCCAAGCGTCGATCAATACCGTACTCAGCAGAAAAATCGAAGCTCAGGGCGAAGGCAAGTAGCGTTTCAATATAGGGAGATTGTGCCCCGGCTCTGAACACACAATATTCATAGAATCAGCATTACACCAGCTCTCGTATCGGCTCTTCGACCGGGGCTCTCCCAGCATCGGTTATTTTTGCAGTCTGTTCCGCGTCTGGGTAAACCTCGTTCTTCACTGATCGGACAAGGCCGTCGACGCGAATGGATTTTCGACCGCAGAACCTCCGCCAAGAGTAAAGTAACAAGATGTAAATCGAGTTTAATTATTTGTGGTATCTTTGGCTCGAAAAAGAGGCCTGAAGCGATGAAAGGAAACGCACTTTCCCGTCTGCGTGAAAACGAAATATACTTTTTTTCGTGCGCAAATCAATAACAGGTTTCATGCATTTTCATTTGGGACCCTCCTGCCGTTGAAAAATTAAACATTATATCTAATTATATTGAGTGGTGATCGGTCATAATTAAAAGAGCCAAAGAATAATTTGCTTTGGCTTGAGCTACGTGTGTGGAATGGTGCACTTTCCTTAGTTTTTGCTTTCTTCAGTTCGTTCGAGTCCTGATCAGCTGAAGAGAGATTTCATCCCCTAAAGCCGTCAGCTACCTAAAACAATCCGCTTAGAAAAGAGATCAATGAGATTCCTGCTATAACGGCTAAAATTGAAAGACCTACATTCAAGATTATTCCAATGAACGCGACCAAAATCTCTGAAGCATCGAGAAGAGTTACCGTTTCATAAGCGAAAGACGACATTGTGGTCAGCGAACCACAAAAGCCCACTCCGAGAAGCAGAACGTAGTTCTCATTCAACCCAAATTTCTGGACGGTCGACATGCTCAATCCAAGAATGAAACTACCGAGTACATTGACCAATAATATAGACAGAGGTATCCCGGAAAAGAAAAAATCGTTTCCCGCGATCTTGTATCTGAGGTAAACTCCAGCTACAGCGCCTATAAATAGGTACAACAAATCGAATTTCCAAATAGCCAATTACTTCGCTCACTCGCTCCATTTCCAAACGATGTAGAAGCTATCGGCTCATCTTTGCAGAGGAGCGGTTTGGAAATGGCGAGCTTCACCGCCAAGTACGTAGAAGCATCATACAGGTTGTATATTTAATTTATTGGCTTGCGTTCCAGATCTCTCGGGAATTTTTCAATCTCAAATCAACAAGATTTCATGGTGCAAACTCTCTCGTTCATAGCCTTGCGCTTTTATTCCCGCCAATTCCTTTGAAAGCTCATCGCAGATCCCATTTTTCAAACGACTTCCTGTTCCAAGCACTATGATAGCAAAGGTGACAAAATGTCAGGACAAAAACCCGCAGACGAAAATGAGTATCAACATCCCACTGTTCTCATTGGCGTTCCCGTTTACAATCGCGGACACGATATATCACTTACACTGGATTCAATTGCGGGCTTGGATTATCCTAAGAATCTCCTATCTATTGTCCTGATAGATCGCAGTTCAAGAGAATCATCTCTCGAAACTTTGAAGCAGTGGGAGAAACTGGACGGCGGTTATCGTAAAATAGTGGTTCAGTACGTCGGGTTCGAAGCGCTTCCCAAAGCAAGAAATCGAATCCTATCGTATCTAACCGATGAAGATTACGTCTTTTTCGTAGACGGGGACATTGTCCTAAACAGAAATTCGTTAACTCGCCTTCTATCGATGGCAAATCGGGGACAATACATCGCCCACATCACGCAAGTTCCACCCCCCGCTTGGCACGAGAAAATCTTTGAGACGGATTCGGACGCGATGGCTTGCACTCTTATCGATTCTAAGCTGTTCCGGAGGGATGGATTGAGATTCAACGAAGTGCTTGCCTTGCTTCCAGAAGATCTTGATTTCTGCTTGAGATCAAAGCATAAGGTTCTCGTGGACGGGAACGAAACGGTCCGACACCTCCACATTTTTTCATTTCGAGGCCGCTGGACGCGTTACATGCGCCGGACAGATGCTTGGATGCTTTTTACCCTGCTAAAAAGAAGAAAGGGCTTTGGGATAGGTTGGGACAATCGCTGGCCTCTGAGGTGGCTGCGATACGCTGGTCTCTTCATTCTGTCAATTCTTTCGCTTCTGTATCTGCCATGGAGCCTGATTCTTGATTTGCCTGTAATTGGGTACCTGGCTTACAGTATTTGGAGGAGAGGGACTCGACCAGGTTTCTTGGCGTTCCTCAACGCCTACCTTTTCGTGCCTACGACTGTCTTCGGTTGTGTTGAGCTGCTGCTAGAATTTCATTCTAGCTGGTACCGGGCTAGGAGGGATATTCGTCTATCTCGTCCCTAAAATTTCGATGAGGGCAGTTTCGGCGGAGCCCTTTCGTTGAAAAACTAAGATTAATCAATTGCCCAAACGGACCAACTCACGAAGACATTGCACAAGCGGTTCTCGATGCTGCTTCACGTTACTTCTCGTCTAGTCGGGGTTCCAAACTCGGAATATCTCGGTCGCTGGCTTGCAATAGATCCGCTTAGATCGGCATTCTACTTGATGTTGAAAGACAAAGCTCCCAAGGGGGAACTGACATACTACGAGTTCGGCGTTGGCTGGGGAGGAACACTGTCGCGATACATTGATGCCCTAAAGGCGTTTTGCAGAGAGACCAAAGGTGACCTGTACAAGCACCAGTTTTACCTCTTTGACAGCTTCGAGGGGCTTCCTGCAAAGCAAGGAACGAAGGATGATCATCCGGGATGGGACAAAGGTGTATTCGGAACTGACCTAACTCAGGTTAAGAAATCGGTTGCTGAGCTCGGAGTATCCCCAAACGCCCCAAATTTTCATTTCATCAAAGGATTTTATGAAAAAACATTGACTGGCGAACTGCGCCAGGAATTGTCCGCGCATCTGCCCTCAATAATTACGGTCGACGTCGACTATTACAGTTCCTGCAAATTGGTTCTGGATTGGTTGAGGCCCTTGCTGAAGGAAGGAACGCTGTTTTATTTCGATGACATCTGGGAATTTTATGGCAATCCGAATAAGGGGGAGCTTGGAGCAATAAATGAATTCAATCAGAATGGCCCTGGAAAACTAGTTAATTTTCCAATGTCAGATTACATGCTCTTCATTCCAGGAACCAGGTTTTCAAACTTGACATACGCTTATGTCGAGCCGTAAAATCCCGAATTGGACTCATAACAATCGCAGATCATTGTTTCTTACATTTGACGTTAAATCAACAAAGGCTCCAAATTTAGCTCAAAGCCAGAAACTGGAACTTCGAGGCCGAGAGAGCTTAGTGTTGCGGGAGAAATCTCGCCTACAATCCCAACATCTCCTTTGAAATTCGGAATGTTTATGATAATCTGTGCAGCTCGACCCTCAGCAAACCAGAACGGGGTCTTTGCGGCAGGAGCGAGTGCGATTATGTCAGCGCCTAAAGATTGACGGCAAAATGAGTTGAGAACTGAACTAGCTAAGGTAAAGTTAGATTTTGATTCGGCTAAGAGAACTGCAACGTGACTTTCCTCTAATATTCCGGTTTCGGTGTCTCCTGATCTTTTGAATACAATTCCTTGCTCGTAAAGACGTTGGGGATACTCTTCACGTTTAGATTCTCCAAGCACCGAAAGGAGCATCGGTAATACTGAATCGAGCAAGTACTCGTAGCTGGCTGATTTTGGATTTTCAACCTTAAGCGTTTGGGGGTCTCCGCCGAAA
>JASHSF010000062.1 GCA_030036955.1 Nitrososphaerales archaeon | reverse complement strand
AGAATAGCTGCAGCAAAGAAGCTTGGTTGGGAAGACATCAGCGCGGAAATCGTGCAGGCAACCGACGAGCAAGCACTTGCAATGGCCTTCTCTGAAAATCTCGATCGAAAGGATTTTTCTGATTATGAGAAGGCGCTCCTGCTGCAAAAGCTTAGATCGCTAACGGGAAAGACAATAGAAGACATTGCTTCTCTAGTTTGCAGATCTCCTTCCTACGTCTCCCAACACATTGCTATGCTTGGCTTGTTTCCAGAGGGGCTCGACGAGCCCGATAAGCTCGCGGATCTTTTACAGCTGTTATCTGAACGACATGCGAGAGCCCTTGCTAAAATCGATAATCCAGCTGAAAGACTCAGCACTGCAAAGTTTGCGGTTAAGGCAAACCTAGGCGTTCGAGAGCTCGAAAAGATTTGCAACAGTGCAATAAAGGGAAAGGTACATCTCACTGCCCAAAGAAACAAGAGCGAAATTAGAAATATCATCTACAACATAATCGAAGGGCTCAACTCAAAAGATCTCAGCCAATTCTTCGGGCCGATTTCCAAAAGATACTTCACTATGTTCTCTCGCTTTCCACCATTTGACAAAATGGAAATGGAGGAGGCAATGGATTACCTTTCGAACGTCCTTAAGCAAATGAGCAGCTACAGGGTCAAGATTGAAGATCTCGATGTCAAGATATTCCAGAATTTCGCCTATGCTACTTTTTATGAATTGCACAGAATCGGGATTGGTACCAAAGTCACTCGTACTAAAACAAGGGCCACAATCATTTTTGCAAAGGAGGATGGCCTTTGGAAGATTTTGCACGAGCACTGGTCTAGCGCAAATCCCTCAGAGTTTATGGGGTGGCTTTACGAGAAGGGAAATCTTGAAGCGAGTGAGCTACGTGTCAATCGAGTTCAAGATCATTTGATCCGCTGAATTCAAAATTGCTTATCTGAAATCTGATGAACTCTTATTAAAAAGGCTCTTGAAATTTCAGGAGCGCTATTCATCACCAGATGATTGTGATCGCAGCTAGTGAAATCCACAAATGGAAAAACTCGAAACGAGGGAAGGGGAAAGAGCCACTAACAAGTTTCCGAGCCCCAATGAGCTACGTGCACCGGATGGAGCTGAGGGCTGGCGCGACATGTATCCTCGTTTTTACCTCTTCAGCAAGGAGCTTGGCGAGTACGAGGAATCAAAATTCTGGTTCTTGGACAATATACACAATCCATTTCCCGTTCCGCCGTTTGACATCATCTGGCTTGAGGCTTGGCAGCTGGGCTTGAACCAGATGACTACACGCATACTAATGATACCCCAGGCAAAAGGAATCGATCACCGCATCCAGAATGGCTACTTCTACGTGTCCCCAACAGTAGCCGACTGGTCGGATAATGTGGTTGATAAACGAGCCAAAGAATTCAAGGCGAGATCATCCTACTACTACCAAAATTGGGAGAGATTATACTCGATTTGGTACGAAAATATGCAACGGGTCATTAACGACGCGAAAAATCTCGAAGTTAGGCTGCCGGATTATGTCGACATTTCGCTCGACTACCTGTCGAATAAATCGTTGAGCCCCGCGCATATTCTACATGTAAATTTTCGGCACCTGATCGATCTTGCCTTCGAAGCAGAGGCTCAACGCCATTTTGAATTTGCGAATTTAGCTTACGCATCGCTCCTTGCCTTCATGGATTTTATGAAGGAAAAATTTCCAGAGATAAAGGATAGTACAATCGTCAAGATGGTTCAGGGAATCGACACCTTGATGCTTCGACCCGATGAGGAGCTGAGGAAGCTCGCAAAGTTGGCATGCGAGCTGGGCCTTGCGGAGCGTTTCGCGTCGGCCTCATCTTGGGACAATCTGACTGAGAAACTGAAAAAAGATGAGCCAGGCCGTTCGTGGCTCCAAAGCTGCTCCAACGCAGAATATCCTTGGTTTTATGTCCATTCAGGCCCCACGCCAAACCGAGAGTATTTTTATTTCAAGTCGTGGATGGAAGATCACTCGTTCCCTCTCCTGACTCTTAAAACATACGTCTCAAAACTCGAAAAGAAAGAGAACATCGACAGAGATCTACCGGGGCTCTTGGCGGAACGGGAGAGGATCCGTCAGGAATACCGCGATCTCTTGCCAGAGAGGGACGTTGAAGCTTATGACAGTTTGCTCAAACTCTCAGAGTCAACTTATCGATACGCAGAAGATCACGTCTTTATCGTCAGCAACTGGTTTAGAACGGTCTTTTATCTAAAAATAAACGAATTTGCAAAACTACTGGCTGATGCCGGATTCATTTCAGAGGTAGATGATCTCTACTACTTTCACTATCTTGAGGTAGACGAGATGCTGAAGGCCCTTGAGATAAGCTGGGCGACTATGAATCCCAGCGCAACGAAGCATGACTGGATGCAGACTGCGAGAAAAAGGAAGGCTATTCTCGAGCATTTAAAGGTCGCAAAGCCCCCCCCAGCCCTCGGTGTACCGCCCAAGGTCGTTACGGATCCGTATATGATCATGCTCTGGGGGATCACCGGAGACAAGATCAAGGAATGGTTGAGAGCTTTCGAAACAAGTGGTTCGCAAGAGGGCAGAGGAACAAAAATGCTCGGAGGATTTCCAGCATCCTCGGGTAAAATAGAAGGAGTCGCGAGAGTCATTCTTGATACAGACGGGCTACGCGAACTGAGAGAAGGAGAGATCCTAGTTTGTCCCATTACATCGCCAAACTGGGGCCCATTTCTGCCGAAGGTTAGGGCTATAGTTACCGATAACGGAGGCATAATGTCCCATGCTGCGATCATCGCAAGGGAGTACAGTGTTCCAGCTGTTGTAGGTACTGGCTTTGCAACCCGCTTGATCAAAACCGGCGAAAAAATAAGCGTCGACGGAACCGACGGCAAGGTATACATTCTCGGCTAGAATCACCGAATGACTGAAAGCGCCAAACATATTCTCGCCCTCGATGAGTGCTCTAACGAAAGCTTTGAGCTGGTCGGGGGCAAGGCTCTAGGATTGTTCAGACTGTTAAAAGCGGGCGCAAGCGTTCCACCCGGGTTTTGCATATCTACAGAGGCTTTCAAGATCTTTCAAGCGGAAAGCGAAAGCTTTGCCACCATCAATAAGGAGCTGGCAGCTTTCGAAGACAATGAAACCAGCAGGGAAGAGAATCTCTTTGCTGTATCGGAACGACTAAAGTCAGGCATTCAATCCTCTCGGTTCTCAAGCGATCTCTCGCGAGAGCTTTTGATCGCTTTTCACGAGCTCGTTCAAAAAAATGGGAGACCTGTGGCAGTTCGCTCTAGTGCAACTCTCGAAGACACCAGCTCACTGAGTTTTGCGGGGCAGCACGAAAGCCGCCTTAACGTAAAGGGCGAAGAGAATTTTCTTAAAGCGGTAAAAGATGTCTGGGCGAGCTACTATACACCGAGAGCTATAAGCTACAGATCTTGCGCAGGTTTAGAGCATTCCGCTTCTATTGCGATAGTTGTCCAATCAATGGTGAGGTCTACAAAGTCCGGAGTGCTCTTTACTGCAAGCCCTTCGACAGGAGATCGCTCAAAAATGTTGATTGAGGCTGTTTGGGGCCTTGGTGAAGGCCTCGTAGGAGGAAGCGTTACTCCAGATCAGTATTTCGTCGACAAGGTGACACTGGAAGTTTACAAAACCGTAGTTTCGAGTAAGAAAATTGCCTACGTTCCTGATACACAGGGTGGGGTGATTGAACGCGAGCTTTCAGAAGAAGAAGCATTGAGATCTTGTCTCTCAACCGGGGAAGTGCAGGAGCTTGCAATAACAGCGAAGAAAGTCGAAAAAGAGCTCGGACAACCTCAGGATATAGAATGGGCTTGCGAAGAAGAGCGTAATCACTCGAAAATGCTTTTCCTTCAATCGAGACCGATTACGACCCTAAAGGAAGCAAAATCCAAAGGTGAATCAGATGTATATTCTCTGGTAACTGATACCATCAAAAAACAATTTTCAGTTAGTAAGTAATCTTTCAAAATTTCTTCTTCGCATCAGATTGAAATATCCATGATTGGTCTAGAATAATAACAGATTGAGCACGACGCAACAACAGGAAGAACGCGAGACTCTCCTCCGTCACATTGGAAAGTCTGTTACCCGCGTCGACCTGAAAGCAAAAATGACTGGCCGAGCAATCTACGGCTATGACTTCTCTCTTCCGCACATGTTGCACGGGAAGATAAAGCGCAGCCCCTACCCCCACGCCCGGATTTTGAAGATAGATACAGAAGCAGCAAGGACGCTCAATGGAGTTAGAGCAGTTATCACTGCGTGGGATGTACCCAATTCTCTCTACGGTGTGATGCTAAAGGATACGCCGATGCTCGCTCGCGACAGGGTCAGGTACGTGGGAGAAGCCGTCGCAGCAGTCGCCGCCGATTCGCTCGAAATTGCCGAGGAGGCAGTGGACTTGATCAAAGTAGAGTATGCGCCTCTGCCATATGTAACGAACGTCGAGAAAGCTCTCGAAAAGGAATCCGTTGTAATCCATCCGGATCTTCCAACTTACAAAGCGGGTCCGCCTTTTCCCGTGAGAATTGATCCCAACCGGCCAAACGTCGGCAATCATTATCATGTTGAGCATGGAAACGTCGAGTCCGGCTTTTCCGAAGCTGACTTTGTTGTGCAAAACAGATTCGAGACCGCTGCCATGCAGCACATGCACCTCGAACCTTCGTGCGCTGTGGCGCGAGCGGAACCAGACGGTCGCGTCACGATTTGGAGCGCAACTCAATCACCATACATGATTCGCCAGCAGATCTCGGATATTTTCCAGATTTCGACAAGCAGGATCAGAGTAATAGCACCGTACGAAGGAGGCGGATTCGGGAGCAGGCTCGAAGTTCACTCCGAACCGGTTGCGGTGGCGCTCGCAATGAAGAGCCGCAAACCGGTGAAAGTTGCCCTGACCCGCGAAGAAGTTTTTACTTCGACTCTTGTTCGCCACCCATTCGTTGTGTACATCAAAGACGGAGTCAAGAGAGATGGAACTATAATTGCCCGAGACATGAAGGTCATCCTGAATGGAGGAGCATACTCGGGCGGTTTCGGAATGTCGGTCTGCAGAAATTGCATTTTCGGAGCCGTCAGCACTTACAACATTGCCAACTTCAGGTTCGATTCTATTCGCGTATTTACAAATGCACCTCCAGGAGGAGCATTCAGAGGATACGGCAGTACTCAGGTTGATTGGGCTATAGAATGCCAAATGGATTGCATCGCCAACGAGTTGCACTTGGACAAGATCCAGATTCGAAGGAGGAATCTGCTTCATGCGGGAGATCGCAACGCCATCGGAGAGACCATGAAGGATGTCAACCATCATGGAGTCGTCGAAAGAGTTTTGGAAAAACTCAGACTCGATGAGCCACGACAAGATTACGATTCGGGACCCTGGAGAAGGGGAAAGGGTTTTGCCCTAACGACAAAATATACGACGGCACCAACAGCATCTGCGGCGACGGTGAGGGTGCTTGACGACCATACGGTGATCTTGTTTGTGAGTGGAACTGAAATCGGCGCTGGTTCGGACACTATTTACTCGCAGATTGTTGCTGAGGAACTGAACTGCCCAGTAGAATCCGTTATTGTCTCTGGTCCGGACACCATGTTTACTCCCTTTGACGATGGCGCAAACTCCAGCAGGCGTACGTATTATCTCGGTAACGCGTGTCGTATGGCCGCGCAAGATGCGAGGCAGCAAATACTCGAGAGAGCTTCGCGAGCCCTTCAGGTTCCCGAATCGAATCTCATGGTTGAAGACTGGAAGATAGTAGAACGAAACGGCTCAAAGTCTATCAAAGTGTCCGAACTCTTTCTTAAAGACCAAACAAGGAGCGGTGCCTTTCTCCCTGGAAGTGGAGACCTAATCGGGAGAGGGGTCTGGCATGAGCGAGTCGGGTTTCTGGATCCGGTAACGGGACGGTGCACAACCGACAGAGCCGTAACATACTACACACCCGTTGCCACGGGAGTCGAAGTCGAGGTAAACGAAGAGACTGGTTTTATGCGCGTCCTGAATATCTATTGCGCAATCGATGTTGGAAAAGCGATCAATCCGCTCAGCGTTGAAGGGCAGATCGAGGGTGGCGTGGTGCAGGGACTTGGTGGAGCGATCTGTGAAGAATTGATTTTGCAGGACGGAAAGCCAATCAACGCAAACCTTGCCGACTACAAAGTTCCTCTTTCTCTCGGTACGCCTCACGTTCAAGCAATTGTTCTCGAGAGTCCGGAAGCGAATGGTCCTTATGGTGCGCGAGGAGTAGGTGAGGGACCAATTACTGGAATTTCTCCAGCGCTTGCTAACGCAATTGTAGATGCAACTGGCGCGAGAGTGTACGATATTCCCCTTACGCCGGAGAAAATACTGGCGGCTATCAATTTGAAAGCAAAGCAAAGAAAATAGCTAGGTCATGTTAAAGTTGGGAATCGCAATAGATACGGTAGCTTCTTCGCGCTTCAGGCCCGAAGACTACGTTTTTCCTGCCACTATGGAAGAGGCAATTTCAATCCTTTCTTCAGAAGGAGAGAAGGCAAGGATAATCGCGGGTGGCACGATGCTATTCGAGCTTGCCGAGAGGAAAATGATCCCTGAAGTAAAGAAACTTGTGGATCTTTCCAGAATCGGACTGAGCTACGTCGCCTCTGATCCCGAAGCGATTAGAATTGGATCTCTAACTACTTTGTCAGAACTCACAAATCATGAAACGATCGGCCAAACTAGGGGAATTGGTGCCCTTACGGATTCGCTAAGCTGGATACGACCAATTCAGGTGAAAAACGTCGCCACGGTCGGAGGAGAAATATGTAGTGCCACGCCACTTTTTGATCTTCCTCCCGCGCTCATTGCGCTGAATGCCAAATTGATTCTAGTAGGGCCAAACGGATCCAGAACAACCGATCTCGACGGCTTCGTCCTGGACTATTTGCTCTGCGATCTCCGCCAGGGCGAATTGCTGAAAGAAGTAGTGATTCCTCGCCCCAAGAAAGGATCAGGTTCTACGTTTACGAAACTCGAGCGAACTGCAAATGACTTTGCGCTTCTTAATTGCGGGGTTGCACTTGAACTTGATAAAGAAGCCAAATGCCGAAGCGCTTGCGTATGTCTAGGCGGAGCTTTGGGAGCTCCTTCAAGACTTTCCAAGGTTGAGAACAAATTAGTCAAGACAAATCTCTCAAGACAAGATATTGAGAAAGCCGCTGAATTTGCAAGTGAGGTGCAAATGTCGCAGTCTGTTCAAGCATCTTCTGCGTACAAAAAGTCCGTTGCAAAAATAATTTGCAGGGACACGATCCTCTCCGCAAAGGAAAGAGCCCTTGATAATAATTGAAAGAGGTATGAAAAATTGGCGCGGGCAAGAAAACGAATATCGCTTAACGTAAACGGGACCGATTATTCGATAGAGGCAAACCCCTACGATTCTCTAAATTGGATTCTCCGAGAGGAGCTGGGTCTGACAGGAACAAAGAGAGGCTGCGATACTGGCGGCTGTGGCTCATGTACTGTTATGGTGGACGGTAAGGCAATTTACTCTTGCATGTATCCCGTTGTGAAAGCAGCCGGAAAAACAGTCGAGACCATCGAGGGACTCTCCGAGGAAGGCGATCACCCTCTGCAATCTGCGATTGTGCGAAACTCCGCGCTGCAGTGCGCCTACTGCGGACCTGGCATAATAATGTCAGCAAAATCTCTGCTCGATTCAAATCCTACCCCTACCGAAACTGAAGTTAGGGAGGCGCTCGTCGGCAATATATGCAGGTGCACAGGGTACGGCAAAGTCGTAAAGTCGATCCTTGAAGCTTCGATAGAGATAGCGAAGAGCCGATAGCTAGCCGCGAGAGTTACGCCACTTGTGAGAATTGAACGAATTGTCCCGCTCCTAGAGTTTCTTTCAGGACAACTCCGTTTTCCATTACTATCCTTCCGCCCACGATTGTGATTAGAGGCTTGCCTGTAAGTTTCAATCCATCGTAGACGACAGCTGATTCCTTACTCCTCGTCTGAAATCGATCGCTCTCGATCCTGCAAGTTGATTTCAGATCGATTAGAACCAAATCTGCGATCGACCCGACCGTCACTTCTCCCCGATTGGAAAGACCGAAGGCTCTGGCCGCAGTTCGTTGCATCCTCACGATCGAAGCTAGCTCAATTTGCTTCTTTGAAACAAGATCGAGCAATGTCCTGAGCAAAATTTCAATCGAGGGAGTCCCGGCTGGAACTCGCCAGAGGTCGGGGATTTGCTTCTCGCCTCTAGTGCGAGGAGCATGATCGCTCCCAAAATAGTCAATCGTCTGGCGGTTTATCGCTTCGACAATTGCTGCTCTATCTTTCTTCGTTCGGAGCGGCGGATAGGTTTTGAGGAACGCTCCGAACCTAAGAGCATCTTTCTCGTCGAATAGAAGGTAGTCGGGGCGACCCTCGACATATATCCTGAAGCTCTTTTGAAGCTTATACTGCGCAAGAAGTTCGAGAGCATTTCTCGTGCTGATATGGGCGATCCCGAGCTTTGTGCCTGCTCCCAAATGAGAGGCGACTTTGAGACTCCTCTTTACTGCCCTAACTTCTGCCGCAGCCGGTCGACTCTCGAGGAAAGAACCCATGTCGTTTCTACCCTCATCTCTAAACTTAGAAGTGAGACGAGAAACAGTGGCATCGTCTTCCGCATGTACGACCAGAAGCTTTCCAGTCTTCGAAACTACACTGAAAGTTTCGCGGATCTGATCATCGTCGTAGGCATGCATGCCCGCATGCTCTCTTTCTCTCCCAAGGGGAGGCCTCTGGAGGTATGTCTTGAACGCCACAGCGCCCTGATCAGACATCGGCTCGATTTCGGACAGGTTATCAAATCCTGCTCCAGCGTAGAGACCAATATTGGCGTAGGCCCTCCCTGCTATTCGATTGGATCTAGAGGTAAATGCGGCGGGATCCGAAACGGGAGGGATTGAAGATGGCATTTCAAGGATCGTCGTTACCCCGCCGCTGACCGCCGCAGCCGTGCCACTCGTAAAGTCTTCTCTTTCAGGAAATGCTGGATCACCCATGTGTGTGTGAGTATCGATGATTCCTGGGAGTACGAAGTTGTCTTTAGCGTCGATCACTCTGTCTGCCCGGCTCGGATCACCCGAGTGCGAAATCTCTGAAATCAGTCCATCCTTCAGAACAATATCAGCAGAGTGCACTCGACCGTCGGGCTGCACTATGCGTGCGTCAGAAATGAGAATTTGGAAAGAAGGCAACCGCGATTCTCAAATGCAGATCAGAGGAATTCCGCAAGTTCGTCCACGTTGTTCACAATGCAGCTAGGTTCAGGTGCCTCTGGACCAATGCTCTCACGCTTGTCCACTCCGGTGAGAACGAGAACGGAGTAAATGCCGAGTGAATTAGCTCCGGCGATGTCAACCTCTAGCTGATCTCCCACCATCAACGCATCCTTTGCTGTCCTACAGCAATCATCCAAAGCAATTTCAAACATCAACCTCGAAGGTTTGCCCACTGATGCAAGCATCTTCTTCTTCGTAGCGTACTCGAGTGCCGTAACTATAGGCCCGACTGAAATCGTCGGCCCTTCAGAATCGTAGTAGGTTCTCGCCACATGCGAAGCGATTATCCGCGCGCCTAAATCTCTTACACGGACCATCGCGTGGTTCAATTCTCTGAAATTTAGATTTCGGTCTAGGCCCACCACCACGAACGATTTTCCCTCATTAGAAGCATGTAATTGTCTTTCAGGCTCGAGGGACGCATTCAGATCAAATACTTCATGGCCGAAGGATCGAAGCTCCTCAGCAAAGGGCTCTTCGCCAATCAGGTAGCAGCTTGACGGCCCGAAGTTGTCTTTGAGATATTTTGCCGTAAGATGCGAAGCAGTCAGAATTTTTTCAGGCGGTATCTCGAGTCCGATTGGCTCGAGCCCAATGCTCAGATCTTCCGCCGTAGCCGTAGTCGTGTTGGACAGTATTCTAAAGTCTCTTCCTGTTGATCCGAGTTTGGAAATCAGTTTTTTACCGCCGATAAGTTTCGTCTCCTCTTTTCCGACTCTGAGCACGCCATCTAGGTCAAGGAAGAAAATTCTCTTGTCTTGGATTTCCGATGGCGAAGGCATGTGATTTCCAGTCAAATGCTAGTCGCATCTCCACTTTTTTGATAATCCTGGTTTACAAGCGAAGTATAGAGCTCCGGCCTTCTGTCCCGGAAATGAGATGAACGTGCCCTAGCTCTTTGTAGATCGGCCAAGTCGATATCTGCCATGACAATCTGAGGTCCTGTTTCAGGCGATGCCGAGGCAATTATTCTTCCCCATGGATCCGCAATGCAGCTTCTTCCGTAATAGTTCGCATGGCCTTCGATTCCGCTTCGATTTGCCGACACGACGAAAAAGCCGTTCTCGTAGGCGTGTGAGGCAATCTGCTTTTCGTGCAGTTCGGGCTTGTCGCTTCGTTGTGCTGAAGTTGAAGAGGAAGAAAGAAAAACAATCTCCGCGCCATCCAAGGCAAGAGACCTCCAAGCTTCTGGGAAATTTCTGTCATAGCAAACAAGCATACCCAATTTCACTTCTTGATTTCGAATTGTTAAGTGAGTAGACTTGAAACCAGTATTTCCGGGTGAGAAGTAATATTTTTCATAGTTTGCAGAACTATTCTTTGCTCCCTCCGGAATAATCGGTATGTGCGACTTTCTGTACTTGTATACGAGGCTGCCACTTGAGTCGATGAGAAGGAGCGTATCGTAATTTAGACCGGAAACGTTGGATTTCTCGTAGAGTGAACCGACAAGATTGATTTTGTTTCTTTTAGCGGCTCGCGAAAGAAATCGTACCGTTGGTCCTCGAAGTTCTTCCGCGAAATTGAGATAGTCGGCTCGCATCCCAAGTGCAGGGAAAAATTCCCTGTTGAAGAGCTCGACTGTAACTGCCAAATCGACTTTATTCTGACCAGCTTTGTCGATGATTTTTTCGGCAAGCTTCAGATTTTGATCTAGTTCAAGACCTTTTGCGCTCGTTTGGAGTGCTGCGACACGAATCGTAGATTTCACTTTTCCGCAAATTCTGCCTCCGACTCTTTCAGAAATCCTGGCCTGAGTTTTCTAGACTAACGTCTTTAGCTAATAACATCTGCGCTTGACTTTTTGTTCAGGAATGTTTTCTGAGCAACGCACGCAAGAAACTTTTTCAGCGAAGGCCGGGTGCGAAGAGTAAACTTGCAGATCGGTCTTTACCTTCTCACTCAATTTCCCGCAAACGAAGATCAACAAGTAAAGTACGCTCATGTTATTGAGCAAGCGCGGTTGGCAGAGGAGCTAGGTTACGATTCCATCTGGATGGGGGACCATCACGTTTCAGAAGAGGCGCACATGCCAATTCTTCAAACGCTCGTCGGTTTCGCTCTTTCGACCAAGAAAATCAGAATAGGCTCGTGCATCATTCAACTCCCACTCTACAATCCACTCCACGTGGCTGAAGCCGGGGCCATGATCGACGTTATGTCTGGTGGCAGGTTTGTCTGCGGAGTTTCGATCGGCTTTAGAAAAAAGGAATTCGAAGCTCTCGGTGCAAATTACGAAGGGCGTGCGAGGATCATTGAGGAACAAGTAGATCTTTTGAAGAAACTCTGGACAGAGAGAGTTGTGGACTTTGATGGCAAGTACTTTACTGCAAAAGGAGTCACTATGGCACTGAAACCTGTGCAGAAACCGAGGCCTCCGATCTGGTTTGGGGTAGGGGGATCCTCGCTTCGAAGTGGACTGAGAAGGGCCGCACTGCTTGGCGACGCGTGGATTGGGGATCCTATAGTTGCATTGCCGAAGCTCAAAAAACAGTTCGAAGTCTACAAGGAATGCCTGAATGAAGCGGGAAAGAATTTTGAATCTCTTGAGGTCCCGCTTTTCAGGGAGACAATAATTGCGAAGAATGGCAAAGAGGCAGAAGCAATTGCATCAAAGTTTGTCATAAAGAAATATCAGGAATATTTGAAATGGGGACTTCCGGCGCTCAAAGAAGATTTTCCATCAGGCAAGGTTTCTTTTGAAGAGCTGAGGTCAAACAGATTCATCATTGGCACTCCTGATCAAGTGGTTGACGAGATCTCACGTTATAGTAAAGAGCTCGGTGTAAATCATATGATTTTGCGTCTCCAGCAGAAGGAAATGCCCCTAGAAATGGCAATTGAACAAATGAAAATACTTTCAGAAACAGTTCTTCCGCATTTCAGAAATTCTTGACAAGGGCTAGATTAGATCGCATCGAATTTTCCAAAGTTATCTTAAATAGAATTAAAGTAGCTATGCGCGATATGTCAGTTCGAGCTTTTCCCGCTTCAATGGGTTCAGCGGAGATTGCCGACTTCCAGTACCGCGCTCCTGCCTCGCTAAACGAGCTGCGGCGAGTTTTGAGAAGTATTCCAAGAAGGAGCGAAGTCAAGTTCATAGCTGGAGGGATGAGCCTCATTCCAACGATGAAACTCGGCCTTGTTTCACCTTCCTTTCTAATCGATCTCAATCAAACCAAGGATCTCAAGGGCTGGACCCTAGAAGGCCGTAGCCTTCGCGTCGGATCCATGGCGCGGTATTCAGATATCCTCGAAGCGAAAAGGATCACAAGGTTGTTCCCGGAGCTAGAAGATTGCATATCTCAAATTGGTGATATGCAGGTAAGAAATAGGGGAACTATAGGCGGAGCATTGGCTCACGGGGACCCCTCAGGGGATTTGAGTTCTTGCATGATAGCTCTTGGAGCAGTTTTGAAGATAAAACGAGAGAAGGGATCGTTAGACAAAATTCCCGTTGAGGAATTCTTCAAAGGGTTTTTCTCTACGTCATTGGGCGCAAGAGACGTATTGACAGAAGTTGAAGTCCCGCTCGATTCGAAACTCTTGCGTGGTGGCTCTTATCTAAAGTTGGAGAGAACGGCAGGTGACTTTGCAACAGTCGGCGTAGGTGTCTCTCTCTGGTTTGAAAAGCGTCTGACTGGTACTAATGCAAGAAGAATAGTTAGGGCAGGCATTGGATTGACAAGTGCGGGAGATCGCCCTTTGAAGGGCCGAAGGGGCGAAAAGCTGCTCGTCGGGTCACCACCCTCAGAAGAGCTGTTTGGAAATGTCTCATCAGCCGTTGCTGAAGAAACCGATCCTTCGTCTGACGTAAGGGGCGATAAGGAATTCAAAAAACAGATGTTTCGAGTTTTCGCAAAAAGAGCTCTAATTCGTTCAACGGAGAGAGCAGGACTGCGCTTAGGTTAACTCACAAAAGATGATGCTCTTGAAGCAGAGTCGAATAAAAAAGAGCGCAAAGCGGCAAAAGAGCTTGACTGAGTCTTCGTACGGCCTAGTCGTAAATGGCCTGCAAAGAAACCTCTCGCACAGCCCTAAACTGCTTCTTTCTGACTGCTTGAGAGATCTTCTTGGGTACACTGGAGTCAAGATGGGATGCGAGACATCTAATTGCGGAGCATGCACCGTCCTGACTAAATTTCCAGATTCCAAAGATTACCGAGCGGTCAAATCTTGTTCGCTTTTTGCAGTCCAGTGTTCGGGTGCGCAGGTTGTCACGGTCGAGGGTTTGGCAAAAGGGAATGATTTGAGCAGAATGCAGGAGATCTTCCTAGAGGAGAGAGGGTTGCAATGCGGCTACTGCACTCCGGGGTTCATCATGGCAGGACTCGGGTTGCTAGAGAAGAATCGCAACCCATCTGAAGGTGAAATTCGGCATGAACTTTCTGGGAATCTTTGTCGATGCGGCGCCTACATGGGCATAATCTCAGCTATAAAGAAAGCTGCTAGTGAAGGAGTCAGCTTGCAAATGTAATCTGTGGTTTCTGCGTTTCTCTCGAATTCATGGCCCCCCAGACTCTGCTTGCAGTAGCGGGCAGCTGGTTCACACGCGCGCCGACGGCATTATAGATCGCGTTTGCAATGGCAGCTCCTCCGGGGCAAATAGCATGCTCTCCGACGCCCTTGGCACCGAAAGGACCGTATGGCTCGAACGTCTCGACTATGATCGGGACGATCTCGCCAACGTCGTTCAGTCCCGGTAATTTATACTCGGAGTAAGTAGGATTTTGGTAGGTTCCGCTGGAGGGATCTACTACCAGCTCCTCGTAAAGCCCATAACCAATAGCCTGTACTGCCGCGCCTATGATTTGGTCCCTGATTCCTGCAGGATTTATTGCTCTGCCGACGTCATGCGCGGCGATATACTTCAAAATCCTAGTCTGCCCGGTGCTCTCGTCGACTTCCACCAGGGCTAAATGCACTACAGCTCCACCAATGTAGACCTGTTCCCTAAGCTCGATTATTTTTGGCGAGGGGGCGAGCAGAGTCTCTCCGATAACAGAGCCGTATATTACTTGACTCACAGGAATGCTCTTGCTCGGGATTCCTTTGACTTTCACCATCTTATTCTCCAGCACGAGGTCATTAGCTGAAATCTCAAGCTTTGCTGCAGCGAGATCGAGCAATTTTCTCCGCGCTTCCTCCGCTGCGATCTTTATTGCTGTGCCTCCGACGAACGTGGTTCTGCTCGCGCAGCATCCGAAATCAGTCGGAGTTCCCTTGGTGTCAGCGCTAACGACATTGATGTCCGAGATTTCGAGTCCGAGGGTCTCTCCGACGATCTGCAACAGAGATTCCACATTGCTTGTGCCTATATCTTGAGTGCCCGTTAGGAGGACTGC
>JASHSF010000061.1 GCA_030036955.1 Nitrososphaerales archaeon | reverse complement strand
GTTATTGCTCTTGGGGTAATAGGGTTTAGCTTGCTTGGAGATGGGCTCAGAGATACCTTGGAGGGTTGTTAGAAACTGTGTCATCTGAGGTTTCGGATGTAAACAACAACAGACTGCTTGCGATATCAGATCTCGCAATAGAGTACAAATCAACGCGAGGAAACCTGCGCGCCATTGACGGCGCTAACCTGATCATTGAGAAGAACAAATTGATTGCAGTGGTCGGCGAATCAGGTTGCGGAAAGTCGACGCTGGCTCTTGCAATCATCGGGCTCCTCGCCATTCCCCCCGCCAAAATCCAGAGCGGCAAAATTGAATACAAATCTGTCAACTTGGTTGCATTGAACGAAAATGAACGAAGGAAGTACAGGGGGACTGAGATCGCAATGGTATTTCAGGAGCCTCTAACAAGTCTCAACCCGGTCTATAAGATCGGGGACCAAATAGCGGAAGCAATCGTCGTCAGAGAAGAGCGGAGTATACCAAGCAAGGGCAGTAGCGAAGTCATGCAAAAGGTGTACAGCACGAGGGCTCCCGCGATTCCCCCGAGATTCAGAATGCCTGGAAGAAGTCTCACAAAACTATTCCGGAGTGAAATTTTGGACGCCCTGAGGATCGTTCGCATAGCAGATCCTGAGCAGGTTATCGAAGAATACCCCTTTGAGCTGTCGGGTGGGATGGTGCAGCGAGTGATGATTGCAATGGCCCTTGTTCAAAAACCTGCGCTGCTAATCGCGGATGAACCGACAACAGCCCTAGATGTTACGACTCAGGCGCAAGTCCTGAAATTGATGAAGGAGCTGATGGACGAAGTAGATGCAAGTATTCTTCTAGTCACTCACGATCTTGCCGTTGCAAGCCAAGTTGCTGATGACATTGTTGTCATGTATGCAGGTGACATTGTCGAGGAGGCCAATGTCTACGACTTTTTCTCGGAACCTCTTCACCCTTATAGCAAAGGACTGCTCTCTTGCGTCCCGTCTGGTTCTAAAAACAAAGCCCTGCTAAAACCGATTCCAGGCACCGTACCTGACCTCAGCATGATGCCCTCTGGTTGCAAATATGCAACGAGATGCCCTTATGTCATGAACATCTGCCGGAGCAGGAAACCGGGTCCGATCGAAGCGAAACCAAATCACAGAGTCGCGTGTTTCCTCTATGGCCAGTGAAGACCAACCAACCATCCCTCGGGACAATAATATCATCTTGGAGACTAGAAATCTCAAGAAGTATTACCCTGTCCGTCGAGGTTTCAACCCATTCCAACGAGGAGCGCACAAGTATGTTAGAGCCGTCGATGATGTCTCGATTAAGGTTCCAAAAGGAAAGACCGTCGCAATTCTTGGCGAGTCCGGTTGCGGGAAAACAACGCTAGCCAGGGTAATCACATTGCTTTCTTCGCCGACTTCGGGCGAAATCATATTCAACAATCGAAACCTCACAAAGGGGAAGGTGGATTACAAAGAGCTCTATCGAGAAATGCAAATGGTATTTCAGGATCCGGATTCTTCTCTCGATCCTCGTCTCAAGGTAAAGGCCTCAATCGCCGAACCTTGCAAGAGGTTACTTCCAGATCGAGATCACGATATCGACTCAATCGTGCTCCAGAGTCTAAAGGCTGTGGGACTTTCGGCTGCTCACGCAGATCGGCTACCAGCTCATCTTAGCGGAGGCCAGAAGCAGCGCGTCGCGATAGCTAGGGCGATAGCTCCGCAACCGAAAATGGTAGTACTGGATGAGCCGACAAGCGCGCTCGATGCCTCTGTTCAGGCGCAGATATTGAACTTGTTGCTCGAGCTTCAAAAGAGCTTCAATCTGACATATGTCATAATCACGCATAATATATCAGTCGCAGAGTACCTTTCAGATTTTCTTGTTGTCATGTACGCGGGTAATATCGTGGAATACGGACCGTCAAGCTCGGTAATCGAAAATCCGAGACATCCGTATACGATGGCTCTAATATCAGCAGCCCCTATACCCAACCCATGGAAAAGGAATCTTCTCAAGACTGAGATTAGGGGCCAAGTTCCGAGCACGATCAATCCGCCCAGCGGATGCAAGTTCCATCCCAGATGCCCTTACGCGGAAAAAATATGCTCTGAGCAGAGTCCCGAGTTACGGGAAATTGCTCCCGATCAGTTCGTATCCTGCCACTTTGCTGAAAAGACCGCTTGATATCCTCGAGGCCCATCCTTAGCCTGGGTAGAATGAGAGCTCTCTTGGGGTCAAGTCAAAAACATCGCAAAGCCTTCCGAGGCGCCTGAGCCTTTCATGAGCCGTGATCACGCTGCCTCTTGCTAGATTGTTGAACCGACGCCTGACATCGGTTCTAACAAAATATGGAAAGGTTGCACAAGTTCCCAATACCACAGTTCAAAACCGCATTTGCACTGCCAGTTTCTGATCTCCCGCCAAGGATGATCCTGATCCACTGAGGACGACACAAAGTGTGCTCTTTTGAGCCGTTTTGCGTAATGGTGAGTGTCTTCCATGCCATGTTAAAGTGTAGGATTTGAAACCATGGATAGTACGCCGGGAGTGGGATTTGAACCCACATACCCCAAAGGGGCGCCGCGTGACTTGACCACTATTGGATAGCCCTGAATTACTCCTGCCCTAAACCTTCACAATAATTTATTCCAAATTGGAAGGCGGCGAACTGGATCTCGAGCGCGGTGAGCGACCAGATTGCTCAACCCCGGCAATGGCGGATTCCAACTCTACGACGAACGCATTTAAAACATATCTTAGGCCTGGAAAATCGGAATAAACGGGACAACGAAGAAGCTGAAAAGCAGAACCGCCAGCACGAACAAAGTAATCGCAACGAACATTCTGTCCTTTTCTGCCGCAAAAATGAATATAGAAGTAAGAACACGTAACACTGGGGTCGCGATTAGTACAAAGATCCCGAGCTCGATTATGGCAAACGGTTCAACTTTCAAGAGACCGGCGTATAGGCTCTGAAGTGAATTGGGATAGTCCCCATGCGGCACTTTCATCGGGTTGTAGCTCAAAAGGCAATTAACGCTTGATAACGAGCACGCATAGCCCGTTTTCCCCTCGGCGAACATTGCAATCACGCCGATAGCAAGTATCGCAGCTGATGTTAGAATACCGTACAGCAAGGTCTTGCTGACCATTTTGTAGAGACCGCTTTTCAGTTTCGAGTCATCACTCAAGTTTGATATTCGCCTATGGAATTATTCCGAAGGCAGTCAGGATCATTTGAATTGATATCCCCATCAAAACGAAGAGGAAGATGTAGCGAATCGTGGTATTGCGGACGCGGACGAGCATCTTTGAACCGAAATACGCGCCGAAGAGGACTCCGAACATTACAGGAGCAACTATGAAGGGGTTGACGTCGCCCCTAACTACGTAAATGCCTGCGCTAGCCGCAGCGGTTACCCCTATCATGAAATTGCTCGTTGTCGTTGAGACTTTCATCGGTAGCTGCATGGCGTTTTCCATTCCGAGCACTTTGAATGCCCCAGATCCAATTCCTAGCAGTCCCGATAATAGTCCTGCAATGTACATTATTCCTAGTCCTATTGGAGTATTCGCGACCTGGTAAGGCACTTCCCTTTGCAGAACGGCGTCAGGATAGGAGGAATTCAGTTTTAGCTTGTTAGCCCACTCATCATTTTCTACACCGGTTGAGAGCTCTTGGTGCCTCCTGCGAAATGTTGGAACAAGAGATGCTATTAGGACGAGTCCGAAAATCAAAAACAAAAGCGAGGAATTCAGGTAAGCGGCTATTGCTGCTCCTGTTACTGCTCCGAGTGTTGTTCCTATCTCAAGAAACATCCCCACTCGAAGATTGGTCATCTTGTCTTTGACGTATGTAACTGCGGCGCCACTCGACGTCGCAATGATTGAGACAATGCTCGCACCGATCGCGAGGTGTATGTTGACGCCAAAAAGCAGGGTGAGAATTGGAGTTATCAGCAATCCCCCACCGATCCCCACTATTGAGCCGATAGTTCCCGCGGCGATCGAACCAAGAAACATCAAGAAAAAGAATAGCAGCGGAGTCATTTCCAATGGCGTTCCTAATTCGAAGTTACGGAAAATTCACTAGTTATGGAGATTACGACGCTCTTTAACTCTTGCAGAGGGGTCGTGGTTTCTTTGGAGCTATTCAGAAAATTAAGTCAGGTCAATAGTCTGATTTTTTTGTTAAAAGCTCAATTGCGATACACTAGTCTCGAAATAAACTTCTTAAACAACGATGCACGTACAGAATTATTTCATACACGTCCTGTTTTTGCACTGTGTTTATGAGAAAAGTTGGCGTAAATCTCCTCACATGAGTTCTGAAGAACAACCTTACGACGCCTCAGCATCAAGCCAGAACAGTGAGACGGGTACCGATTCGACTACCTCATACAAGAAAAACTACACTTACGAAGATTGGCTACGAGAGCAGCAGGAAGAAGAAATCCGCAAGTCAAGAGAAAAACTCGGTGCGCCTAA
>JASHSF010000060.1 GCA_030036955.1 Nitrososphaerales archaeon | reverse complement strand
ACGGTGAACACGTGCCGATTCCAAACCATCCGCAGCTGGTTACAACGCTCTTGATTGTGTTAACTTTGTTCCACTGCTGAAGATCAGCTTTCTGCGCACAGGTTCCCTTCGCGACGAATGGTATCGTACAGGCCGAGCCGCTCCCCAAGACCGCTGTTTTAGCGCAACCGGTGGCGCAAGCATGAATTGCGGCACCGGTCTCGGTTGAGAGAGCGAGGAAGGGTCCATTTACTTGCGCAAGTACATCACAATGCGGAGTAGCGGTGCCGATGCCAACCTTGCCGCTCTTTGTCAAATACATGCGGCCTTCATAACAGGTGAAAAAGGTTAGTCCGTAGCGATTCGACGAGCATGCAACTTGGGGAGAAGCGATTCCCCGACCGCTGTTATAGTAGAATCCGCTGCAACATACTTCGCAACCAAAGGAAAGCACATGAGCACAACCAAATTTGCGATGAAATTGTCCGTCATTACTACCAAAGTCGTCCACTACCAAACAGCGAAAAACATAGGTATTGTTAAAGTCGCCACAGCAAAGGGAGGAGCTTGCGTTGGATTGTGGGATCGCTCCCTTTCCGATTATGGTTCCTCCGACAGCGACGGCAGCGGTAGCTAGAGCTGCTTTCTTGATGAAATCTCTTCTAGGCGCAGAGTCGATTGTAGATTCCGGGCAGACAGCATTGTTTTGAGATGAAGCGTCTTGTGTCATTCAACACCGGACGAAATGTCACTGCTTAGATAAATTTTACCCAAATTTCCATGCAAAACCAGCACAGCTTAATTGAAAAGCTCAATTGCAATGTGCGTTTATTGTTGAGAAAATTCAAAGTATCATTTGATGCAATTTTAACAGAATGTTTCCCTAAGACCGAGATCCTTTAACCCGAATTTAGAGATGCTTGCACGACGCTCGCTTGGACCCGCCTCCACCGCCAGACGGATCCGTGACTTGCCCGTACGAACTATAAACGATCTCAGACGACCGTCAACGTGAATTGGTCAGTGGCGAAATATCCATTCTTTGTAATCCCAAAAATCAATACCTTGTACGTGCCCGGCTGAACGTAGTTCGATACATGGATATAGATCGTATCGAGGACACCGCTTGGCGATGCCGTGACCGGATCGGAGGAGAAATACACCCCAATTCCCCGCGGCGCAAATGAAATGAGATACACCAGCGCTGAGCTGAACGTAGTAAGGTCGCCCACAACTGGAATTGTGCCACCCGGCGCGGTGTAACCGGAAACTGATTTTAGAGCGATCGAGAGATACGGGTTAACCGTTACGGTTACGATCGGAGAGACAACCGAGGTGTGTCGGGCGGTTTCCGTGACATTGACTTCAAAGTGCCACGTGCCAATCGGGGTAAGCGCACTGGTCTTGAATGTCTCTGACGAGCACGACCTCGCTCCGGGCCATTGGAAGAACATGCTCGCTCCAGGTGGCTCCGCTAGCCATTTGCAAGTGTAAGGCGATGGTATTCCTTGGATGCTCTCCGTAAGTGTAGTCGACTGTCCCTGGGTTATCGAAGGCTGACTCGCACCTGGAGCGTTCGTAACGCCGATTGCGCCACCCGGCAGCGTTTGAAGCGTCGCAACCGGAGTTGGAGGACTCGAAGGCGTCGAAGGCGGTGGCACGGGCGTTCCGGGTTGGACAAGGTACACCGTACTTCCGGTGTAAGGCGTCTCGCTTATGTAAAAAGTCGCAGAGCTAGGCTGATCCTGTACGAAATAGCTCACCGTGTAAATTACCGTACAGGCTGTGCACATTCCAGTAGCGTTGCCAAACGATATAGTCTCAGGATTCGTACCGCCGCCCGAGAAGTATGGCGCAAAGCTTGCCGGGAAGGTGTCCACGACGTTATTCACGCCTGGGGTGTTGCCTGAGCAAGGCTCAGCGACGCAGCCGATGGCGTACTGCGCCGTTACTAAACCGCCAGTATAGACCGTCCCGACAACGTCCAAATCGACAAAAACTGTCGATGCATCGACCCAGTAGCTCCCAGTTGAAGGCGCAGTTAGAGTTTCTCCAAACGAGGTGTAAGTCGATCCTTCCGATATAGTGACCAAATTCTGCTGGTAATACGTGAATGTTGTCTCCTGTCCACTAGTTGTCGCTTGAACTTCTGGATTCGGGAGAGTCAGAGAAGACCATTCCGAAACCTCCTGGGCGGATAGCGCCCTGTCGTAAACGGCAACGGAATTGATAGTCCCTGAAAAAGGACTACTGCCTATGCCGAAGGACCCAGTAAGAGTCGTGTCATAGGTTCTGCTAGAGGATCCAGCAAGGACTCCGTTCACGTAGAGACTCGCGACAGTTCCATTATATGCCTCGACAACAGAGTAGATCGTGTTCAAAGTCAACGCAGTAGAAGTGCAGGGATTATCGTTTCCGCCCCACTGGCCTATGCAGAGCTGATACTGAACACCGTTGCCGCAGCCAGAAGATACACAAACAACTAGATAAAATGAGTTCTCAGGATCTCCGTCATTACCGCTGTCTCCATAGCCAACTATTCCCGCATTGCTAGAAGGATACGACGACATGTTAAACTGCACAGCTATTGATCTTGCTTGCGTCCCCGTGGGGAAGCCCGAGTCTGAAGCAGTTATGTATTCGTCACCTGAGAACGATAAACCGCACTTGCCATTTCCTTGCCACGTTGGAGAGCCGGTAAAAGTCGCGGTGTTTTGATTTACCAATTCATATGCCGAACTGCCAGCTCCTTCGCATAGCGGCCATATTCCTATCGCGCCGTACGTAATCGGATAGGAGCTGTATTGAAGAGAAGAAGTTCCGCCAACTGAAGCTTGCGGGTACATTATGCTGTCCTGGTCCACGATAATAGACTCATAACTCGTCGAAAGGGCGGTCGAGGTGTATGCCCCCTCGCTCGAATAATAGAGCAAGGGACTGGACGAAGGCGCTCCGCTTGGATAGGCCGCTTCGACGTTCTGAGATACCGTCGTCGTGGCAGCAGAAGTCTGATAGTAGTAAACGTATGATACCACACCGTCGAGGCTGTCTGACCACCCTCCCATACAGTAGAGAGTCAAGGAATCGCTGACACATGAATGACCGTAAACATCGTACGTATAATTCTCCGCGCTCTGCCACGCACCGATGCCAGGCGATGACAGGGGGGCGTAGTAGACTGCGCTAGTATCGGTCGCTTCGTCCCAATCAGTCGATCCTGCAACGCAGTACATGTAGCCCGAAACGACGACGCAGGACTCAAAGTTTATGCCAACAGGATAGTTTGAACTCGACTCAGTCCAAGAACCAACCCCCGTAGAAGAAAGGCTGGCGTAGTATACTGTGTTGTAGATGCTTGTTGTCGCTGGTGTTCCCCCAACGCAATAGATATAGCCGGAGTTCACCGCGCATGATAATCCAAAATCTGGCGACGGATAATTGTTCGTGGCGAGGGTCCAGGTGCCAATCCCGCTTGATGAGACTTGGGCGTAGTAGACGGAGTCGATGATGCTTCCGAGACTGTCGCCTGCAATGCAGTAAATATAATCGGAATATATGCCACAGGACTGAAAGTCGATATCAACGGGGTAAGGCGTAGTTGACTCCCACGAACCGATTCCACTCGCGGTGACTTCCGTATAGTAAGTGTTGTTCACATTTCCCGCGCCAGTTACAGTTCCTCCCACACAGTAGATGTCACCCTCCGTTGCGCTACTTTCCCAAACTGCGCACGATTCGCCCGCGATAGTGGTTGGGTAGGAAGTTGTAGCTCCCCAAGAGTCAAGCCCTCCCGAGGCGTTCAGCGTGGCCGAATAAACTGCGCTTCGGTAGTTCGACCCATCCCACCCTCCAATGCAGTATATGTTACTGACTCCACCTAGGGCAACGTAAACGCATGATGGAGCTTCTACACCAAAAGGATAGGACGTCGTATTGGTCCACGAATCGATCGTAGCGCTGCTTGATGAGGATGACGAACCGCTATCACTCGCTAAGACTCCATGGGAATTTTCCGGTGCAACCATTGTCCCTAAATTCGGGCCACCCGTCAGCCCCCCTTTGGATGTGGCAGACGTGATCGACAGGCCTCCTTTCGAAGTGCCGTTCGAAAAAGTCTCGTTAGCCGCAGAAAAAGCAACGAGAATTAAACTGGCTAGCAACAGGATTACAATTACGGTCTTCAGAGGTGGTCGCAATATGATAGCGAGCGACTATGATTTTTTTTCCAGGTATATTACAGCATTTCGATTTTCGATATATGTCCCTTCTTTAACGTTTCTTCGATTCACGTCGATAATCACTCGAAAACGTCTTTATCGCCTCTGAAAACAAATCCAAGGTATGAAGCTGTTAGGATCTCCCGGTGGCCCCATTTCCTGCCTTAAAGACCCCAAAACAATTAATTTTTGGAAGCAGTTTTGCATGTAAAATTAAGGCGCATCTGCCGACTTTTCGCCTTATCAGGAAGGTAACCATTCTAACCCTCCCTTGTGGAAGTTATCATCAGCTCTTGCAATAGTCAAAATAGTTTCAGTGTTGCTTCGTGATATCAACAGTAAACTGCATTGAATATTACATCAACGCATTTTACGTTGTGATCTCGAGCGGCGAATGGGAATCGGTCTTCATTGGAACAAAGACTTAATTCGCGGGTCGGATGTTCTTGCAAGAAAAGGGTCGTTGACTCAGATTTCTTCCGAATCTTTGACCAACGCATTTACTCAGAGACTGAGGGAGCTCGGCGCTCAGAATCAGTGGGGTTCCGCAGCGGAGTTATGCAATAGCTTTCGAAGCTCCAACGTTCAGATTGAACCCGACCTTCTCGAGTTGATGGGTGACTGCTACTACAGAGCCGCCTTTCAAAGTGAAAGTCGAGATGCCTTCAAAAAGCTACTTTCGATCGCGGCAGAACATTTCCGGAATGCTTCCACAAGTCACCCGGCCGATTTGCGCTCCATCGCGCTTGCCGCAAGGGCTAGCTTCTGCAAATACTGGCTAACTGATGATCCTTCCGCGAGGAGAGAGCTAATTTTCGATTCGTGCATCCTGCCCCTCAGCGCTGCGTTAGGTCAGAATTCTTTCACGGCCGACGGAGCCAAACAATACGTCCATCTGCTCGATTACATGCTAACGGGTTGTCAAATTGCTTCAGATAAACGGCAATTGCTGGATCTTGTTAAACAGGCAAAAAGGACCGGGCGCCTCGCTTTTTCAGGAATCAAGAATTCAAGCGATGATCTCTCCTTTGCCCTAATTGTCAACGCGTACGTATCTTTCCTAAACTGGGCGACAGGATTTTTCTTCGAAGAAACCGAGTCAAACGAAATCGGCGAAGAGCTGATCCCTCTCCTGCAGAAGTTGCAGAGCATGGGAGAGTTGGGCGGAGACAAGTTTGTGCAGTGTTCCGTACTCGAAAGTTCTGCGCACATTGCGATCGAGTTCAAGGGCGAAATCAAGGACGGGACTGCCATCCTCAGGAAGTCGCTGGCGCTCGCCGAGGAAACGAAAGACGTACTTTTGATCGGACGCGTACTTACCTTTCTCGTCAATGCTCTTTACTGGACGGCGTTAAACTGCGATGTTCCTGAGGAACGCAGAGAAACTCTCCACGAACTACGCAGCTGTGCCATGCGAGCTATAGAATTGCTCAAAGTCCCTCTTGATGCATTTGATATCGCCCTAACTTACGAAAACTTGGTCCAGGGCCTTACGGAATTAACGCGAGATTCGGAGAAGAGCCTTGAGAAAATCGACCTACTCGACGAAGCGATAGGACTGGGCAAACAGGGCCTCTCGTACGCGAGCTATGCGCCGCTCGAATTCATCGAACCTCGCATGACAAATGTTCTTCGGAACCGGGCCAAGCTTGCCACGGGCGCAAGCGAAAAAGAATCTCTACTTTCTGAAGCGATAAGAGAAATTGATACTTTCATCTCGCGAATGAAAAACCTAGTCGAGCTGAACTCGTGGAACGTTGCAATCGCATACTGGGCCTCCGGGATGGCAAAAGCTGATCTTGCGAAAGAATCAAGGAAGGCAGAAGCGGTGCAAAGTGAAAGCATGCTTCGTGAAGGCGTAGCCGATCTCAAGAAAGCTCTTGAACTGTGCCAGATGTCTCCGTCGGCTTCTGGTCGCGAAACAAATATGGCCCGGATTTGTGAGCTTCTTGGAGATTCCGGCATTGCATTGTACGAGCAATCTAAGGAACGATCCGACGCGTCAACAGCGATCATAGCGTACGAGGAGTCGGCTACGTATTACGGTAAAGTTGGATTAACCGGTTACATGGCGCCGGTTTTCTGGAAGGCTGCAAGGGAGCTCGACCGAATTTCGAGCTATGAAGATTCGGCTAAGAACTTCCTGAAGGCCTCTGAACACTATCAGATGGCGGCCAAGAACCAGAAGGGATTGCATCTGGTTTTCCTCGACCTTTCCGCGTACATGCAGGCATGGAGCAAAATAGAGGAGGCAAGGCGATACCACCGGGAAGAAAAATACCATGTCGCATCCGAACAACTGCGAGCCGCCTCCACGGCTCTGTCAGAGACGGATAGTTACAATGTCCTTTCAAAGCACTACGAGGCGTACTCAAAGGCCGAAGAAGCGGAGGACCTGAGCAGGAAGGAAAATCTTGACGAGGCAGTAATGACCTTCGACATGGCGTCGAAACTTTTCAAGGAATCCGAGGTCGAGATTGCAGCTGCAACGGGCAGGGGTGGCAAGTCATTTGCTCTATCCAGCATCGGCGACGACATCAAACAGTGGATCAAAATCTCAGCAATGAGAGCAAGATACTGCTTCGGGAGGATGGCGATTGATCAGGCAAAAACCCTTGACAAAAAGGGAGAAGCAGAGGCGAGCATGCAGAAGTACCATTCCGCAGCCCATGAATTCAGACAGCTCGAGCAACATGGAAACGACCAAGATCCGAGTGAGCTCGATGCGCTTGCAATATCGTGTGATGCTTGGGCTGCCATGAAGGAAGCAGAGTTTTCGTCGTCTCCCCAGCTTTACGCCACGGCCGCTGATCTCTTCCTTAAGGCGAAGGAAAAGAAAGTGCGCAATAGCTTCGTTCTATCTTGCCTTGCAAACTCTGCAATCTGCAAGGCTTTCGAAGCTGGAACAAGATTCAAAGAAACGAGTGATCCTTCTCTTTACGCCGAGATCAAAAAGCAGCTCGGCGTTGCCTCAAGGTACTATGCCGAAGCAAATCTCGAAACGGCCGCAGACTGGACCCGAGCGAGCGAGTCATTGTTTGACGCTCTCGCATATCTCTCGGCCGCGGAAGTGCAAATCGATCCTGGAAAAAAGAACCAGATGTACCAGCTGGCAGAAAAATATCTCGAGATTTCGGCCCGGCGCTACACCGCCATAGGGTACGAGAAGAAAAAGGACGAGGTGTTGAAGCACCTCAAAGCTGTCAGGGAAAATAAGGAGCTTTTGATCAGCCCACTGGAAGCTTTGTCGGAGGCTCCGACCGCGTCGCCCTCTCCAGTTAGTTTCAGTCAAGACCATGCTGTCGGATTGGACCACTTCGAAGTCGCGAACGTCACTGGAACTCTCAATCTTTCTGAAAAATCTGTTCACTTTGGTTCGTCGGTCCGGCTCGACTTGGAGTTTGCGAACGTCGGAAAAGCCCCAGCACTTCTTGTTAGAATTGAGCACCTAGTGCCGGAAGGCAGCTTTGAGTTCGATGCCGAAAAGAATCCACACCGGTTTCAGGTTTCAGACGAGCACGTTTCGATAGACTTGAAGGGCCGCCGCCTCGAGTACCTAAAATCACACGAAATGAGCCTGTTCCTGTTACCGAAGAAGAAGGGGACTTACGAAATAAGACCGAGAATAGTATTTGTCGACGAGCTTGGGAAATACAAGCATTTTGAATTCGCTCCCGTCACGCTTGATGTGAAGGAGCTTGGGTTAATGGGTTGGGCCAAGGGGAAGCACTGAGTCCGTTGTACTAGCCTGCAGAAATTCAACTTTTGCGGCCCTTGAACCAACAGCTGAGACCCAGTTCTTCGCTACACGGACTACTTCCATGGCAACCTCTCCGTTACCCATCAACTGGAGTTGATGCCAACACGAATCGAAAGTCTTGCCCTCAACGGCACTTTAGATTTTCTAGGAAAAGGATTCGAACTCGTTGCCGAGCAAGCGGATGGCAATCTTCTGCTCGAGTATTTGGTCTGTCCCCTCGTAGATTCTGCAAACGCGGGTGTCCACCAGGTGCCGAGCCGGTCTGTTTTCGAAAGAGTAGCCGTTCGCTCCGAAGACCTGGACAGCGTGGTCCGCAGCGTTGAAAGAAGCGTTTGCAGCGCAGTACTTTGCCTGCGCGATGGACCAATCGGCGACGTCTCGCAGCTCGACGTTTTGCGGATCTGCATCCGACCTCGCTTTCTGCAGAGCTGCCTTGTACGTGAGCAACCTCGACGTTTCGAGTTCAAGCGATATCTGCGTGATTTCTCGCTGGACGAGCTGGTGCTTTCCTATCTTCTTCTTGTGCTGAACTCTTTCCCTCGCGTACCTCACCGCCTCGTTCAAGCAGTCCTCCGCTACGCCGACGCATCCTGCTGCAACGGAAAGTCGCCCGCTCATTAGAGCGGAGTAAGCTATCCCTAACCCCTTGCCCCTCGGACCTAGCATATTTTCCTTCGGAATCTTGCAATCTGAAAAGTAAAGTAGTCCAGTGTCGGACGTAGGGAGTCCGAGCTTGTCTTTGATAGCCTCCGCTTGAAACCCTTCGCTATCTTTTTCGACGAGAAAGGCGCACATGCTATCCGTCTTCCCTTTGGGATACGCGAATACAACATGAAGATCAGCTATTGAGCCGTTGGAAATCCAGGCCTTACTTCCGTTCAAGTAATAGTAGTTGCCCTTCTCCTCGAAGTTTGTTTTGAGAGACGCGGGGTCCGAACCTGCGGTCGATTCGGTGAGACCAAAGGCCATAATCATCTGTCCCTTGGTAGTCTTTGGCAAATATAGTTCCTTTTGTTCGTCATTGCCCCACTTTTGCAAAGTGAGCTGCCCTAGAGAAGTATGCCCGGAGAAAAACGTTCGAACTCCGGTTCCTTCCTGCCCCACTCTTTCCAAGGCGAGTGCATAGGTCAAAGCATCGGCCCCCTGGCCGTCTCCGTAATTCCTTGATACCGGAAGTCCGAGCAGATGAGCGTCGTTAAAAATTGGAAGTACCTTGTCGTTTAACTTGCGCTCGAGATAGCAGTTGTCCTCAATTGGTCGAATCTTCTTGCAAGCTTCGTCTACCACGTTCAGAATTAGGCGCTGCTCATCACTAATGTCAAAATTCATAGTGCTGAGATCTGAAATGCCCGTCGAAAGCTTGGTCTGCTCTTGTTGCTGCAATATGACTTCATTCTTGCTTTTGCTGCCGTAAGATAATAATGATTCGATTGCTTTTGACTGAATTCATGAGGCTTGAAACTTTGAGTAATCCTTCTCGGAATATCTCCTTTCAAAATCGTTTTGTAAGTCTGGATTTAAGATCAAAGACAGTATTTCGAGTCCATCGACAATCCTAGGACCTGGCCGACTGAAATATGCGTTCCCGTCAGCGAGATAGACGTTATTTTTCTGGACAGCTGGAAGCTCTGACCAACCTTCGAGTTTCTTTAGTCCTAACGCTTCCTCACGGGCTCTTTCCACTCCGAAACCGCATGGCGATATTATGAGATAATCAGGCTTGTATTCCACAATTTCTTTGAATTCAATTCTCCTCGAGTTTTTTCCGTGCTGGGCAAATATGTCATCGCCGCCTGCGCGCATTATCAGCTCCGGCACCCAGTGACCCGCAGTCATTACTGGATCTATCCACTCCATGAAGAATACTCTCTTTTTTCGTGAATCAATGCCTCCCGAGAGCTCAGTAACTTGGCGAACTCTGGCATCTAGGCCTTCAACTATAGCAACTGCCTCATCTTTCCTGCCACATTTTTTTCCAACCGTTATGATGGACTCGAGTATGTCACTTAATGTAAAAGTATCCAGGGAAACGATCTCAGCTTTCTTCGGAAGTGAAACCGCTGCTCGGTATATTTCTCCGTAACTAACCGCGCAAACTTCACACAGTTCCTGAGTCAGAATGATGTCAGGATCTGCTCGTCGAAGCGCTTCAAAATTGAGTGAGTAAATGCCTTCGTTGGAACTGAGGGAATTTTTTACCTTTTCGTCAATCTCTCTGCTTGTTGACGCAGGATCAGAAAGATTGCTCGATGTCAGTTTGGGCTTGTTCCTCGCATCAGCCGGAAAATCGCATTCATGGGTAACGCCAAAAAGGTGATCATCCAACCCAAGAAGGTAAGTGATTTCTGTTGCGCTGGGAAGAAAAGAACAGATTCTCAAATTAGCTGCACTTTTGCTACGCTATCATTCTCGAGAAAAGAGTATATGCCTTAATATTTCATGACATTTTGTTCGTTGATAATTCTTGCCTGCCGCTTCGATTCCCGTTAAGCGCTCAAACAAAATCTTCGAGCAGATCGATAAAGATACGAAGCTCAAGACCAAGCCCAATGTTATGGTTCTGGTCAACGGAGCCGAGCCTCATTTTGACTATTCCTTCTTTTATGTATCGGGCTTTGACAAGGGGTTGTTCGAGCGATCTTTTCTGATCGCAGCGAGGAACCCCGACGCA
>JASHSF010000007.1 GCA_030036955.1 Nitrososphaerales archaeon | reverse complement strand
ACGTAGTCAACCGTCAACCCGGCAGCCATCGCAAGCCCGCAGCAGATCCAGTATGCCACTCCTGCCCTTTCGCGTTTTCTCGCTATGGTCAGCGCAAAAAAGACAGCGATAAGATCAAACATGCTAGACGTGTCGCTAGCGAAGAGAAAAGTCGCGTACGGCCAAGAAATCGTCGCAAAAGCGTACGCGAATGCGAGAAAGTAGGACGTCTTTGCCTTGAAGAACATCCTTCCAATCCGAAAGACGACGTAAGCTGCAACTGCATTTGTAAGCGCGACAAAAAATTCGGAGTAAAGCAGCCCCTTTCCAAACGGGCTGAAAACGCGATCCATCATGAAGCCGATTATGCCGAACGGAAGAGCCATAACGCTCAGCCCCGGGGCGGCTGCGATGTAATAGTAGCCCCGGTACTTGAAGTCGTCAACTGTTGGAGTCGTAAATGTGCTGATTGGACCTAGCGCAAAGGAGTGATTTTTCCACAAGGCCCATTCGAGCTGGAGGAAGCTCTCGGTGTGGTCGGTTGTCCAAAGGCTGTTTAGAGTAAGGGTGTAGATGACCAAAACTGGTACGAACAGGAGGAGAATCGGCTTTAGCCATAGCCACGTTCTATGTGTTCGACCGGTTTCGCTTTCCAATTTTTATCTAATCTTGTAAAATAACCTTGAGTAGAATGCATGGAAAATCCCCGCTATAACTGTTAGTCTAATACCAGTACTGCCTTAAAGCTACATTTTTTGAATTTGCTCTTTAGCTCTGCAGAAAGATAGAATGTGCCGTAGGATCTTGTTCTAATACATAGAACGCCATGCGTTCGGTTAGGCAGTCGCGAACCGAAGTCCTCAAGAGAATTTTCTTTTGTTTTGGGTTGTTGGAGCTTCTAGCTATTTTGTATCTCTGGCCATATCCAGTCACACGGCCGACAGATAATTCAAATCAAAATTCAGATTTGTATACACCGGCATTAGTGTATCAAATATTCAAAGATCAACAGAATAATACGCCAAACAAAACGATCTTACCAACCTCCGTTTGGTGTACTACGACTGAGAAAGAGGAGTGCTGGATGGCAATTATTACAGTGCTCTTACACTGACTGTTGTTGTCTCGAGTGACTAGTTTCAGATAGCGTAAGGGGAGCAAAATTCTGCCTTAGAACTTGCCATTACTATCGACGATTGCAAGGATAAAGGTTTGCAGATATTTGATTTGAATGAAAATCAAAAAGTGCTAATTAATTCTGAGAAACTGTGACTGGTTTCTGTAAGCCAATTTTCCCTACCAAGTGGTCAAATCTAGAATCCTCGCGTATGTTGTCAAAGGTAAATTCTTGGTTGATGAACAAGAGGGGACCTGAATGTAGTCGAATTGCTTTGGAAAGCCAATCGAAGGCTTTGGCTTGATTTCCTAATACGCTGTAAACCGCTGCGACTGCCGCGGCCCAGCTTGGGTTTTTTTCTACTCCTTTCAGAAGAAGATCCAAAATCTCCTTCGATTTTTCGTAGTTTCCCGCCTTGGCATAAGCGTATGCAAGCTCGCTTTCGCCCATAGAATCGATTGCAGGAAAGTTCATCCCTAACGATCTAGTAATCTCTTTGATTCCATCCTCAAGATTTCCGCACTGCACTAGAGACAAACCCAAGTTGATGTGAGCCTTTGCGTCACGGGGATTGATTTGAATCGCTTTTCGCAAATATTCGATCGCCTTGGCATAATCTCTCCTCGAATAGAGATAAGCTGAACCTGTCTCGTTCCAGGCTATAGAGGACAAAGGATCTCTGCTTAGCGCAGATTCGGATACCGATAATGCTTCGTCGTATCGACCGGTGTGGATGAGCAGTCTTGAAAGATGCAAGTACGCATCTACCGAATTTGAATCGAGCTCGATGGCTCGTCTGAACTCCTTTTCGGCTTTGTCAAACTTCCAAGTAAGCCATAAGCCACAACCGAGGGCAAAATGAGCTATGGGAGTGGAATGATCGATGGAGAGGGCCCTCTGCCCGTAATCCATGCATTTTGGAGACATGTCTCTAAGGGGAAGCAATTCCAACGCTCCAAGCCAGAAACAAGCTTCGGACACTCCAGCATAAGCCAACGAATAGTGCGGATCTTTCTCGATCGCGATCTCGTAAAGTCTGATGGCATTCTCCATGCCTTCTCTTGTGAGATCGAAGAAGGATTCCCTCGCTTTCAGGTAGAGTAAATGGGCGTCGACGTTTCGCGTGTTTGAATTCTCTATTATTCGTCTTTTTTCTGGAAGGAGTCGAGAGTCCAAGTAGTCCGCTACGGCACGAGCGATGTCACTTTGAATCGCGAAGATGTCATCTAGAGTTCTGTCGTAGATTTTCGACCACAAGTGATTGTCGGTCGCCACATCAACTAATTGAACCGAGATTCTCAGATGCTTTCCGAACCTTCTGACACTCCCTTCGAGCAGCTTGCCAACTTTCAGCTCGCGACCGATGTCTATTGTGCTCGCTTTGCGATCATACTTGTACCTCATCACAGAAGTTCGAGAAATCACGCTGAGGCCCTCAACCAAGGAAATCGCCGCAATCATTTCTTCGGTCATTCCATCGGCAAGATATTCGTCGGCAGTATCGCGGCTGATGTTCAGAAACGGAAGAATGGCGATTCGTTTCTCGACCAGATCCGAGTTAACCGGAGCCCCTCCAGATCGTGCTTTTTGGTCGACAAAGTTCCTGATAATTTCATTCTCGTAGACAACCCTGAACTTCATTACCTCGCCGCCCCGTCCCCGCTCTCCGTGAAAATACCTTAGGTCAATGAATCCCCGTTGCACTAGTTCTTTGAGAGGAGGGCTCAGCTCATTCTTTCTTTTTGAGTAGAGTGTTGATCTTCTAATCTGAATTCCTTTAGCGACGTCGCCCAGACTCCTCCAGCCTGAATCGTCTTTAGCATACCTTCTAGACATATAGTCGGTGACAAAAGCTTTCACAAAATAATCAAGAATGGTATTTGACTTGCGTTCCCCAAATTCAAGTGCGTCCAAAAAACAGAAACGGCACGCCCTTCTTTGATATCAGTCCTGACGCTTCGTAATAAATCTCCAATAGGGGAGATTTTAGGCTTTTTCCCGCTCAATGCCCCTTTTTGAACCCGGAACAATTCACTAAGCTTTTTCAAAATCAATCATCCCGTTTTCTTGAAGAATTAGGCACTATCCTCTCCGAAAGAATTAGGTTGCGCTTTGCGGGATAATTAAAGGTGTTCTGAACCTTCTTACAGCTCTGGAAGACCATATCGGCTCTTTTCTGAACCGGAAAAATAACCAAGTATTTTCCACCCTTTAGAGAGAGTGGGGTTTGGAAGTTGCGTCTTCGTAATCGAAGTCTAGTTCTGACGGCGATTGCTCTCACCTTGCTATTTGTATCCTCTTCGCTTGCTCTAACTACTTCTGCAATTTCGGACTTGTTGTCTTTGATTTTGCTATCCGGCGTTGCCCTATATTCTCCAAGATTATCGGGAGGACTGCCTGAGAGAGCTGTAGAATCATGATTGAGCAAGCTCACATGTCCAAGGCCCCGCGATGTATTTTTTGCAAAGAGGCGACCGAACCGAACGCGATTCAATCAGTCCTCTGGAAATTTTACCATTGCCCGCACTGTTTACAGTGGACAAGATATTCTCTTAGCAGAAGTGAAACTCCCAAGATAGCCTTTCCCGTATTGGACAAAGGCCTGGTAAGAAGGTTAGATTATATGAGGAAAGTGAGCGGTCTATAGCTCCGATCGTATCTTCGCGCCTCTTGCCAAATTACAGTAGGAATAGGAAGCTCACGGCAAAGAGCGAACAATTTGGCTCTTGAGTAATGAGCCTTAGGGATTCTGTCTGGGTTGGAGCTTCTAGCTATGGTTTATCTTTAGCCAGATCGATCCAAACGGTTCACGGATAACACATGAAGTCAAAATTCAGATTTGTGTATACCGGCATTAGGGTGGCCAATCTTCAAAGATCAATCAACTTTTACACCAAAATTCTGGGGATGAGAGTGTTCAGACGGGGCAAGATGCCCCACGGTGGCAAATTCGTCAGTTTGAAGAGCCCAAACTCGGAAGTCGAACTTGAGCTAAACTGGTATCCGAGAACAAGCACGTTTTACACTCCGTTCAAAGTAGGAGAAACTCTTGATCACCTTGCGTTTTCAGTTGGACCTGGGAACGAAAAGAAAGCGTACGAAGAGCTCGTAAAGGCAGGCGCGAAGTCGGCGGTTTCACTAAAGCAAGCAGAGGGAGTCTGCGACCCTTACGTGATGGATCCCGACGGCAACTGGATCGAATTGTTGGAGTGGGAGTAGGGAAATTGGAATGCACGGTTTAATCAAATTGTGACAATTCAATGTCTTCTGAATACGAGGATGCGAGTTATTGGGAGGGAGTATATGAGCTAAATTCGCACTGCAATACGACTACGGTCGGCAACGATGGAGAAGCAGATTTCGATGAAAAGATACTCGATTCTTCAAAACAACAGTCTGTTTTGGATGTTGGATGTGGCGACGGTTCTTTTTCAATTAGAGTAGGGGAATTGGCGAAGAATATCGTAGGCATAGATTTCTCCGAAAAAGCAATTCAAGTCGCGAAAGAGAATCTTC
>JASHSF010000059.1 GCA_030036955.1 Nitrososphaerales archaeon | reverse complement strand
TCGAAATGGCATTCAACGAGGACCAAGCGAATCTGAAGAAATTCTAGGCGAAACACTTGCTCGACAAATCTGACTATGCGACGCTCGTAGTCATACGCGATATGGATCGCGCTATTGGTTTTTACACAAAAACCCTCGGAGGAAAGCTCCAAGAAAGGGCTCCGGGAGAAATGAAGGACATGTGGGCATCCGTGAGGGTCGGTCGCCAAAACTTTTGGCTGATCAAGCCTCCCGGCAGGCAGCCGAAGAGGCTAGATCTCGCGTACAGCACGTTCATAGTGAAAGACATCAAGGGCGAGGTCAAAGATCTGCAAATGAAAGGGGTAAGATTCCAAAGAGCGGAAAAGATGGGCGAAGACTCCGAGATCGATGGCCCTATTGCCAAAGATCCATTCGGGGCAACTGCATTCTTCAACGATTCCGAAGGAAATCTCTGCATGATCTGGCAAGCCGCGCGGTAAAGGGGAAGCATCCCCAATCAAGCGTCTGCGGTTAGTTCCGGTCCCAGTGGAGAATATTCTACCATAGCTTTAGTAGTTTTAGTAAGATCTTTTCACTCGAGATGTCTGAAAGCAAGTTGCCAGCCTACTGAATCCTAGAAGTTTAAAAAAATTAAGGCATGGTCTTAATCTTTCTTTATGGCAAGATAAAGAAATCCCGCGAGGGGCAGCCCTATCCAGAGCACAGCCGTTGCAACAAGCGAGTATATCGTTATGCCGTAAGCGGAGGGAGTGATCAACAGGCCACCGACGCCACCAATTCCTCCCGACGACAGATTGTGGCTGACGTAAGTATCAACGAGCGCAATAAACTGCGCCGGATTTAGATACTCTGCAATAACCAAATTTTGGAACGAACCAACGCTCCTCGGATTTATGGCAACTTCCACTAGGTCTAAGAGAATGCTCCAGAACAATGAAAAGAGTAGAAAAAGGAAAATTCCAACTCCAACAAGTAGACCGGAGGATTTCAAGACCCGCGAGAAGAGCATCATGAGTGCGATGAACGATGCGAGCTCTACAAAAAACGCACCTGCAGATATCAAGAGCAGCGTCGCGTTGAAGAATTGACCTGTGTAGTAGTGGAAGATTCCGTCAACTACTCCCATAGCAACAGCCGTCGCAATCGCCATCGCCGAGAAGCTCGAAACGAATCTCGAAATAGAGAGCCCCCTCCTCGAGATGGGCTGTGCCAGAACTGATTCTAGTACTCCGGACGCCCTATCCTTCCCGTAAGAATTGTACGAGCCTAGTATCGCGAGGAGAGGAATGAACAGCCCGAATATTCCCTGAAAGAATCCCAACACTATGGTATTTCCCTGCGATACCGAAACCTGACTAGCTGGAGGAGCGTAGTAAGACTGAGTATAAAGTGACTGGATATATCCTACGGCGGTACCGTTGGGAGAGAAAACACCTAGAGCTATAAAGGAAGAATTTGAATCGATGTTTGATGGAATAGGCGGCAGCTTCAGCATTTCCAAATAGCCAGTCATATTGCCAAGGTAAGTCATGTTGCTCTCGCTCCAATTTGGATTAAAGTTCAGACCAGGTTGGCTTGCGTTGTAGAAGTCGTAGTATATTGAATAATTTGTAGGCGGAGCTCCGTATGCTCCAGCCCAGTTCAACAGAACCGCGTTCCCAGAGGAACCACTCGCAGACACGGTTTGGACTGGATCATCATCTTGTGCTACAATTTGTCCCGGCGGTATGGGCGCTGGGGACGTTGAATTTTGTTCGACACTATTTGAATTCACATAGGGCAAGTACATTGGTTGAGAAAAAGAGGTTCCCTCTGCGCTTGCCATTATGCAAACGCTGTAAGCCGGGTTTACCGGTGCGAAAATTGAAAGATTAGCCACTCCACTATCTCCCGTTGTAGCTGTGGCGTAGTAAGACGTCGTCGAGGGACAGGAAACAACATTCGTTTGGAAAACTGTGAGATTTATGTCAAAGGTAACACCGTCAAGTGGTTGGCCGTATCCATTCCAAGCAAAAGCCAGAAAGTGATAGCTATTGTTTGAATCGTACCAGCTAAAGACTTGCGTACTAGGCCCCTGAGAAACTGTCGTTACGCTGAAAGCTGTGAGCAAAAAGAAGCTGAGGATAATCATGAGCGCCATTAGGATTAGCACAGACTTGCTCGTCAGTACCCTTCTAATGTCGTAGAACAGTGGATTGGTCATCAGCTTCCAAATCCTACTGGGGGCATGCCGGAGGGCGTGCCAACGAGCTTGAAGAAGTAATCTTCGAGACTTGACTTTTGCAGGCTAAATTCCCGAATCAGGAAGCCCCGCTTGATCAACTCGGTGCTGATTTCGGTTGGATCGACTGTAAAGTTCGAAAGCCATACGGTATTTTGATCTTCAACGTTTACCTCTCCCTTGGTTCGCAAGTACGCGTAAGCGTCTTCACTGGGATTCTGAATCACAATTTTCAGCACTGCGCCACCCACCTCTATCGTCGCCAGCTCCTGGCGCGTCACGATTTTGATTATCTTGCCCCTGTGAATGAAAACGACCCTATCTGAGATCGTTTCAATTTCTGACAGTATGTGGGAGGAGAGCAAAACGGCATTGCCACGCGATTTCAAATCAACCATCAATTGCCTGATATAGTGAATCCCTTGCGGATCGAGTCCGTTCAAAATTTCGTCGAAGAGATAGTTTCTCGGATCCGAAAGCAGAGCAAGGGCGAGTGAATATCTCTTCTTCATTCCCTGCGAATAAGTGCGAAGCTTCTTGTTCTCGAAACCGTG
>JASHSF010000058.1 GCA_030036955.1 Nitrososphaerales archaeon | reverse complement strand
TCGAACCTCGACATAGCAATGACATCCGAAGAGCGGTTAACGAAATTCCTCGACGATCTGGTCGTGAAGTTTACTGATGAGATGAAGAACAGATACGGAAAGCTCACGGTCGGCTAAACACTTCCTTTAGAATTTTACAGCCCCATCTTGACTAAAATCTGAAACATTTGACGATGGTTGATTCGCTTCAGGCTCGTAGGACTTAGTTTCCGATATTATATCCAAGTTAAAACAGAGTTTCTTGATATTGCTCTGGGGTCTTCTGCTTCGTCTTTACGTGTTTTGCCTCTTTTGGGGGCTCTGTCTGCACCGCAAAAAGCTCCTTACCTGCAACGACGACTTTTTCGCTCAGTGCTTCCTGGCTCCCGAGCGTCAAGAAGTACTCGTTCATGTCCATCTGCTGCCCCTCCGGTTTGAATAGCGTCGCTAGCTCTTCTGCCGCTAGGACGAACCTGCTGCGGAGATATTCGCCCACATCATATCTTTGCGAAAGACGCAATCCGAGCTGGAGGTATTTTTCAACCGACGCCCGGTTCACATTTGGCTGGAGCACTCCTCCACATGAAAGGCAAACACCCTGAACTGGCATCCGTCTATACTTTGCGTCGCAGCTCTTGCAGCGAAACTTTTGAGCTGTGAAAGCTTTCGTGTTCCCGATAATGTCAGGTAGCAGGTGTGTCTTGAGCACTGATTTTACCACCTCGTCCGCACTCACGGCCTTTATTTTTTGAGCGAGCTCAATTTGCCGATCCAGTTTCTCCTGTAGTGTAACAAGAGTAGAGTAGCTGCTTCTGCTTTGTTTTACCGTGATTGAGCTTGTATCGTGCGTAAAACCGAAATCCGATGCTCTTCGTCTCGGATCATCCAACCTGTCTTCAATGATGTCCATTTTTGAGCTGATGCTCGACGGGTTTTCTTTTCGCTCGGCAGCTTCGTAGAATTCGAGCGGATACTTGCTCGAGACATCCATGTGGTGCGCTTGTCTTTGCACTTCCTTTGGAAGTATTGAGGGCTGGATCAGAAGTGGCGCGTCCATGAGTCCTCCGATGATCGAGGGCAAAAACTTTTTCGAAAAATTGAGCAACACGTCCATCGAAAGTATTATGCTGTCTCCGTCGCCGTCGCAGTCCCTTCTCTTTGCGGAGTGCCAGTACGGCGTCGCAAAGCATGCCTGCGCGTTGGTGTACCCGATCACCCTTCCAACAATCCCGACTGAAGTGTGCGGTGCCAGGCCGATAATTAAATTCCCCAATAGATCTTCTGGTGTTTCCAAGTCATAGTACGGCTCTGAAGAATAGCAGTGGACGAGAAGGTCGTCAATGAATTTCGAAACTGACACCAAGAACGTCCCAGCTTCGTACGGTATCACGACGTCCTGCATCAAGAGTTCAAGCGTCTGATCTGGTCGCTCAAAAGGCTCTCCAAAAATGTCGTGCGTGTAACCTAGTTGTTTTAGCTTTCCAACGTTTGTTTGGATCTGCTTTGGCTTAAAGTGTGTAAGGGGAATGTTCGTTACGTCGTACCTCACGGTTCCGTCCCGGTAAACTGATAGACCGTATTTTTGCCTGAGGAGCACTTTTTCGAGAGTTTCTGGAATTTTCAATTCGTTGGTAAGCCCGAGTACGCCCTTGAGAGGCTTTTGCGGGCTGTACTCGACCTTGAGTGATGCTTTACGAATCTCCTGCTTTAGGGGATAGGAAACGTTTGAGGAAGCTTTGAGAGGAGAGTTGCAAGATGCACAGGAAGTCGCGAGAGAATCGTAATTTTCTCTGCCGCACTGCGTGCAAATTTTGAATAGCCGCGTTTCAACATTACAGGTTGGACATTTTGCGCTTACAAGGCGAGCCTCGCAGTGTGGACACTCTAAATTAACTAGCTCGAGGCTCAAAGTGGCGCTTCGCTCCGATGCCGCAAGGATATCCCTTGACATCCCTTCAGACCTCCCAACCGGGAACAGTCCTTCAACTGGGGGTCGCATTTTCCTCGGCATCGCTTTTTCCGGTCTTCCGACTCTTACCCCGATGAATGTCGAGCCTTTTTTCCTGATCTTCATGCCAGACAGATAGGTCAAAAGCTCGAGCGAATTCGTCCAGCTCATAGATATCTTGTCTGGTTCTTTTTCAAAACCGAGACAAACGGATAGAGCAAGAGCTGCTTCTCCACTTACGATGCACTCATTTTCTCCAATGTTTGCATGTTCAATCCCAAGAGTTTCGAGGATTGGTTTCAGGGTTTTTGGGACTCGTACAGTCTTTTCGTTGAGCGCGATGCTCGAGCGTAGTTTCAGAACATCGCTTGGTGTAATCTGGTCCCAGTACATCAAATAACGCGGATGAAGTGGCACACCGATCACCTTGCTTATCCTCTCGGCTTCCCGAAAAGTTGGGTAAAGGTGAAGGGGGTTTGATAATAATTCCTTAAGTCGCTCTTCTCCTATTCCCAGTTCTTCCTCACCAAATTCGTAATTTGAATATCTTGCGTGGAAGCTCTTGGCGAATTCTTCAACCCACCATTCTTCCACGTAACCTGAAGGAACGAGTTTTACGTTATTTTCAAGAAAGTCTCCAAAGGAAATCAAAATGTCTCCGAGATAAAGAACGCAGTCAAGCTGTGGAGCGAGCAAAGCTGCGTGCTCCGTATCCTTTATCTTCACAACGCTTCCGTCTTTCAGCCTGACGAGTGGAGTTTCGAGCGAATCAACGAATGCAATACTCGCAGCCTTTCCAGGAAAATCTACTTTGATCTGCGTACCAGCGACGATTGGATAGTGCAATATTGCTGCGACGCTCGGATGGACCCCGACAGCATGGATTCCAGTATTTAACGAGCGTCCGTACCTCAAGCGAAACCCTCCGCACCTTCCTGGCATCGAAAGCACCGGACGACCTGATATCACTTCATCAAAGTGTGATGAGCTCGCCCTTGTTTCTTCTGACCCCTGTTGACTACCTCCGGAAAGCTTGGACAACCATTCCCAATCTTCAACCCCGAGTTCGTTCAAGAGCTTCAGCATCTTCTTCGATTTTCCAACTACGCCGTCGTTCAAAACACGGAGGGCCCCGCCCCTGACCTTATTCGTCGAAATGCGTGGCATGTCCCTGTGGATTGTAACTTCGTAGTTGTCGGTCCATACGCCATCGATTTCGACCGGTAAATTTTCAATTGATGTACGGATATCGTCGTCAGCCACTCTGTACTGAAAGTTTCCGACGTCGCGTTCGTAGATTCGAAGTTCTTCCACAAAACGCCCGGATTCGTCTCCATATGCGTGTGGGTCATACTTTTCGAGTCCGAGTGCCTTTCTCACCTGATCTGCAATTACAAGAGTGAACGCGGATTCTGTCCCGCCAGCCGAGCGAATGGGACCTGCGAATTCCACACTCAAATAATTCGAGTCTTTCCCCTGATTCTGTTTTATCCTAACAGCTGAAACACCTTGGATTGGTGCAACAGTTACTCCATCAGTGACAATGGCGAGTCCGATCCTTACCGCGGCCTCGGGGATGCTCTGTCCAGGAGGAAGTGGATACTTCCCTGAAGCGACTTCGATTGCGACTGCAAGCGCCGCTTCTTCGGTTCGTTTGTGTTCGACATGTAGGAGCTCACGTAACCGTTCAGCCACGGGTATCTCTATGAGCTTTGCAATACGGTCCGCCAGGTCCAGAGCAAGGGGGGATTCTACAAACAAAGAAGGATCCTTACCTTTTGCTTTAAACGACCCGGAAATATTATATTGCCTAGCAATTTCTCCTTCAATTGACTTCTGATATCTCGTGAGCTCTGATGTGATATCACTAGACAAAATGGAATATCACTGGCTTACTGCTTTGCAAATATCACGAAATTTAGTCTCGAAATCGTTTTCCTCAAGCATAGTCCCTATGACGATAATCTCGGCACCTGCAGAGGACGCTCTTCTCGCGTCATCTGCTGTTTTTATCCCTCCGCCAACAATTAAGGTCCCTTCATATACCTTACGTACGGCTGAAACCATCTCAACGGACACCCTTCCGTCCGCCCCTGAACCAGCCTCAAGATAGAGGAACCTGAAACCGAAGTATTGTGCGGCGAGTGCATACATCGCGGCCAGACTTGGTTTATTAGAAGGAATTCCCCTCGCTCGACCGATGAAACCAGCTGCTCCTCCCTCACCAATGATCAGGTAAGCCATTGGAATGGCCTCAAGATTGTATTTTCGAATAGCTAAAGCGCCGAGAGCTTGAGCTTGTGTAATGAAGTACGGATTATCCGAATTCATGAGGCAGCTAAAAAAAATTGCATCAGCGCTGGGAGAAACTCCTGTGACATTTCCTGGAAACAATATCACAGGTGATGTCACGGAGCTTTTGATGTGTTTGACTACATTATCAAGCTCAATTTGATCTACTGCAGTCGAACCGCCAATAAGGACAGCTTTCGCTCCGCATTTTTCGGCTCTTGCAGCGATATCCGACGCCTCAGTTGGAGGAATGTTTTCTGAATCGATTAATCCTGCGCAAATAGTTTTGTGCCGCTGGATGAGTTCTCTAAGCTTGGACTCCACTTGTCTCAGTGCTTGGCACACCAGTCTGTCCTGAGTTGAATCTGTCGACAAATTCGTTATAGATGTCTATTGGTTCTTTCCCGCGGCTCGAGATTTCTTGGCTAGTGCCACAGCTTCCGCATGAAATGATGGTTGTCTCTTCTTTGGGCTGAAGCCTAACTGCGACCATTCCGCAGTTGGGACATGTGAATACCTTTGGAAGAGTCTTTTTGACAACGTGAACTACACGTCTTCTTCTACGCCCCATTTACATCTTTTCCCTTTTGATAAAGGAGGATTCTGACGCTACACCATAATTAGTTTGCTCTTCGGGAGCGGGGGGGCTACTCTTGTTTTTGTTGAGATAGTTAAAATTAATGGGGAAATCGTGTTTCCGAACAAGTCGTAATCATGATACGGATTTGGATGATCCACGTTTTTAGTTTCCTTTTCATAATCGTAAGAGGGGTCCCCGAAATTTGTTGAAAGACTACAAGCATGATAGTGTCGTTTCGTTTTTGGTCGAAAGATGTTCTCTCACTCCGGCTCAGCTGGATACGATTATGATTTGGCGCTTGGAGATAAAACTCGGTGCGATGGTTGGGCTTCGTGATAAGAAGAAAGTAACCAAGGGTGCATTTTTACGGAGCTTGAAGCAAGGTCAGTACAACGTTAGAAGCTCGCTTTACACAATGATTCTCCTTGAATATTTGGGCCTTATTGATTCTAAGCAACTCTTTGCCTTGGGTCGTATTGGCGAACTTATTTCTAAAGTAAAGGATAGCTCTCCAAACGCGGATTCGATAAGGAAATTACTTGAAGGGATAGAAGAATTTACGGAGACTTTTTGTCAGCGTCGTTCAAATCAGATCCCTGCAGAATAAAAACGAAACATTATTGTGTGATATCATCTAGGCATACGCGCTGATGTCATCTTTCCCCCTTGATATCACGTCAATATCAATTCTACTTTCGATCCTCTCACTTGTAGTAGCGACAGTCGCAGTTCTTTTTGCTATTAGGAACCCCTTGAAGAAGGTCAAGGGGGACAACGAGATTGATGCGTTTGCATTAGTTCAGGAATTTCGGAATAGAAATCAAGCGCTTGAAGAAAAACTTGTTGATCTAAGGGTTCGGTTAGAGATTTTGGACCTTAGATTAGCAAGGATAGCTGGCAAGGGAGGTACGACTGAATTGTCACCTCAAAATTCGGTCAAATTAGCATCTTCTAGGGAGGCCTTAGCTCAGACACCGGTTCTTTCGCCTGTTTTACATGGGAGAGCTAGGGTCGTTGCTACACTCGATCCTATCCGGCGTGAGATTTTGAGTGCAGTGAAGGATGCTAGTGGAAGTGCAACCTCTCGTGACATTCAGTTACGTATAGGACGTTCAAGGGAGCATGTAGCGCGGATGATGAATTTGTTGCAGAAACAAGGCCTTCTTCATCGTAATCAGGAGGCTAGACCCTTCAGCTATTCAATTACCAAAGATGGAGAAAGCGAGCTAAGGATTTCTTAACGGGGAATATAGTTTGCAGGTGGTCCTTCTTTCGGGAATTCCCCTTCTGGAGCTATTTCTTGTCTAGCGAGTTTGTAGATCCATCCTGCACCATTCTTGGAACGAGTAAGTAAGCTGCGTTCGGCTAGCCTGGAGAGGTAGGTCGAGATCGTGCTTAATGTGGTTGGTAGCTCAAACTCATATTCGTATGCCTCTAGGACATCACTGGAATTGAACGAGCCGAATTTGAATTTGGTTTCAATCAATCCGTAGACACGAGCAAAGTTCGTATCTATTGGAGCCTGTTCTTGAGGGATTCCCGTGTCACCTGAAACTGTTTCAACGAAGTCCATCACTTTGCTCAAGTTCTCTTTTGAAGGATGTCCCTCAATCGTGAAAGAATATTTTGCACCGGTCGAGTCAGTGAAGTCAATTTTGACTTTGGAGGTTTTCTTTTTTCCAGGAAAATTGCTGATTGTGCTCATAACATTAACAGCTTAACTAATTGACATCTAGTCAAAGAGCCCGTGTATAAGCTGTGAAGGTGTATAATTGTGAAAGCTGTTGTCAATATTTGAAAAGCTCATCTCAAGTGTGGTTCTGGCTGCGGTATTCGTTAACAGGGTAAGAGTTCATCTGTGAATTATGACCCTAGTGATTTTTACTTTATCATTCTCCAGTGGAAACATAGGGGTCCTATTCCAGGGCTTCTTAACATGTTAAGGAGGGAGATATGGTCTCCAGTGGAAATAAAGGGGTCAATTTTGACTCGTTTTTCCTAGATAAGTTGGGAGGACCCTTGGGATCATTCACTACCCTCCCACCCGACAAGTTCCAGTGGAAATGGAGAAGAAACACTCCTTTGCTTTATCTGTAAAGATTTGATTGTTGATTGATTTGTAAATTATAATTGATCCTATGGTTTTTGTTGATCATTAAGGAGATTGTTTTATTCCTGTAAAGAATTGATGTTTTACCAATAGATGTGTATAATTCTATCCTCCACTGGAACAACTGGTCGGAGGGGCTTGCCTTTTTGACTATCCAGGAAAAAACCCAAAACAAAGATCTAGAATCAATATTTTCGAGAGCTCTGAACGGAAGAGTTCTATTCAAAAATCATAAAGCTCTCCAATCTGATTACGTTCCAGATCACCTACCTTTTAGAGCACAACAGGTCACCTCCATTGCGGAGATCCTAGCTCCAATACTCCATAATTCAAGGCCCTCTAACCTCCTAATCTACGGCAAAACAGGAACAGGAAAGACAGCCGTTACTAGGCACGTAATGGCAAAATTGAACGAAACTTGTATTGACAAAAAAGTCCAAGCAATGTTCGTCTATTCAAATGTTCGAATGGCCGGAACTGAATACAGGACACTCGGGGATCTAGCGTCGAATATCGGACTCAAAATTCCTTTCACCGGTTTAGCAGTGAGTGAAGTGCTTTTCAGAATTCAGAATCACATCAAAACCCAAGGTCTAAAAACAGTATTTGTCCTTGACGAAATAGATTATCTAGTACACTCATACAGCGACGATATCCTCTACGATCTGACGAACTCTTCTGACAAAATCGCTCCTGGATTCATGTCACTAATAGGAATATCAAACGACTTACAATTCAAAGAGCAGCTCGGCGCACGGGTTCAAAGCAGACTGTCAGAAGAAGAAATTGTATTTCCACCGTACTCTGCCGAGGAGCTCAGAACCATACTAAACGAACGAGCTGCACTTGCGCTCAATCAGTCTTCTTACTCAGGAGCAGCTATCAATTTATGCGCAGCACTATCAGGTTCCGAACACGGTGATGCACGCCGGGCAGTCGATCTTCTCAGAATATCTGGAGAAATCGCAGAGAGGGAAGGATCCCCAGAGCTAACTGAAAAGCACGTACGAATGGCACTCCAAAAAATCGACCAAGACAGAGTTTCCGAAGCTCTCAGAACTCTTCCACTTCACGCTAAAATCGCTCTCTTGGCTTCACTTAATGCATGCAAAAACGATTCTCCCAATGCCTCAAGTGGAGCAGTGTACGAGAAGTACTGCGAACTCGCAAAAGAATCGGGACTCGAACCCCTCACGACGCGCAGAGTATCAGGTCTGTTGACTGAACTCGACACCCTGGGATTAATTACCGCCTCAATAGTCAATTACGGTCGATACGGCAGGACAAAAAAGATCACTCCGCAGATTACAATTCTAATCGCGGAAAAATCGTTCGATTCCGATGATACGATCAAACACTTACTTGCGAAAACAAAAAACTAATTCGCCGTACTACCAGAAACTAAAAATTCTCTGAACAACACATCAAATGTTGCAAGATTCACTATCGGAATATATCCAGGCCTTGGCATTATTCCAAGATTTTTCTGATAACCAGTCTGAGCCTGCCACGTACCAGAATTAATCATGAGCGTAC
>JASHSF010000006.1 GCA_030036955.1 Nitrososphaerales archaeon | reverse complement strand
AGTAATCAAGAACTCTTCGCATTTTGATATAGGTTAGAGACTGCTCTTTGGCGAGATTCAAGTCAACTCAGGATATTTTGAAAACGATTGCGGACAAGAATCATGTTCGCAATTTTGGGGTTATCGCACATGTCGACCATGGAAAAACTACGATGAGCGATTCTCTTCTTGCAGCCGCGGGCATGATCTCCCCTTCCGTTGCCGGACAAGCTTTAGCTCTTGACTCGATGCCACTCGAACAAAGCAGGCAAATGACCATCAAAGCCGCCAACGTTACACTGTATTATGAACAGGACGGCACGCCGTACGTCCTTAACATGATAGACACGCCCGGCCACATCGATTTCACCGGCAGAGTAACTAGATCCTTGCGTGCAATAGACGGCGCGGTTGTGGTTACCGATTCCGTTGAGGGGGTCATGACTCAAACAGAAACTGTCACGCGACAGGCTCTCGAGGAAAGGGTTCGGCCCGTTCTCTACATCAACAAAATCGATCGCTTAGTCAAAGAATTGAGGCTCGACAGGGATGCCATGCAGAAATGGGTCGCGAACATCGTCAATGATTTCAACAGGCTCATTGAGATTTACGCCGAACCTGATCTGAAACAAAGTTGGAAGGTATCAATTCAGGATAGCAGCGTTGCGTTCGGGTCTGCTAAAGATCGGTGGGGGTTCAACGCGACGATTGCCCAGCAAAAGGGCGTGAAATTTTCAGATGTTTACGACGCATACACCACCGGCGACGTTCGCGAGCTTGCGAAGAAGGCCCCCCTCCATGAAGCAATTCTCGGCATGGTTATCAAACACCACCCGCCCCCGCACGTCGCACAAAGGTACAGAATTCCGCGCATATGGACAGGGGACATAAACAGCGACGTGGGGAAGGCACTCCTTGCCTGCGATGACAACGGACCTATAGTCATGATGGTTACAAACATCAATGTCGATCCACAGGCGGGAGTAGTCGCAACGGGTAGATTATTCTCGGGGACCGTTCACGACGGCGATTCCGTCTTTTTGCTTGGAGCGAAACGCGAGGAAAGAATACAATCTGTCAACTTTTACATGGGAGCGGTTCGCGAAATTGTGGGAACGCTCACCGCAGGAAATATTCCTGCTCTTCTCGGCCTCGAACACGCCCGCGCCGGTGAAACTATTTCATCCATCAAGGAGATTCCTTCTTTCGAATCCATCAAGTACGTGTCTGAACCTGTAGTAACGATTGCAGTTGAAGCCAAGCGTCCGCAAGATCTACCCCGTCTGGTTGAAGCGTTGCGACGTTTGACAATCGAGGATCCAAATCTCGTAGTCAGGATAAACGAAGAGACGGGCGAGCAGCTTCTGTCAGGTATGGGCGTGCTGCACCTTGAGATCGCGACTACTCTTATTCAAAATGCTGGCCTCGAAATTGTAACGAGCCAGCCCCTAGTCAACTATCGAGAAGCAATAAGACGTAGCGCGGGTCCTATCATGTCCCGCTCGCCGAACAGGCACAACAAGATCTTCATTCGCGTCGAGCCTCTAGGGAATGATGTTATTGAGCTGATTCGTACGGGACAGCTGAATGAAAACACTGACAAGAAAACCGTTGCCAAGATTCTTCGAGAGAAGGGGTGGGATGCTGACGAGGCTCGCTCCGTTGTAACCATCGATGACAAGGGCAACATGTTGCTGGAGGAGACCAAAGGTGTGCAGTTCCTTCAGGAGTCAATGGATTCTATCCGTGCAGGATTTGCTGATGTGATGACGAATGGGCCTTTGGCTTATGAGTTCTGCAGAGGTTACAAGGTTGTTTTAACTCACTATGTTCCGCACGAAGATCCTGCTCACAGAACTTACGCACAACTCATGCCTGCCTCAAGAAGAGCAATTCTTGGAGCGTCACTCTCTGCCGACCCTACGCTGCTTGAACCGATTCTCGGCATAGAAGTGAAATGTCCGTCAGAGCAAATCGGACCGATCGCCGGAGTCATTTCGTCTAAACGTGGCAAGATGCTGAACGTGGATCAAAAGGAAGTGATAACGGTTATTCAAGGAGAGATACCCACTTCAGAAACATTTGATCTTTCCGAGGTAATGAGGGGCGCAACAGCCGGTAAGGCCATGTGGAATACTTACTTCAAGTCATGGGCTCCAGTCCCATCTTCGATGCTGCTTCCGCTTGTTCGTGACATCAGAAAGAGAAAAGGGCTTTCGCCTGATCCGCCGACACCAAACGAATTCATAGACAAAGAGTAAAGTCAGCGCAAGCTCGCTATTGTTGCTTGGGCATGTCACTAAATTAGGGCATAACGGTTAGTAGAGCTTGCAGCGCGAGATGGCCGGACTCACTTTTCCGAAGGACAAACTGATAATTCTCGTCTTCGACTACGACGGAACTCTGACCATGGAAGATGGTATTGTTCCGCCGCCAACGAAGAATATCCTCGAACGACTTTATCAGAGAAAAGCCGCGTTGCTGGGGATAGTCTCTGGAAGGGATGTGTCGTTTCTAAAACAAGTAAACAAAGCGGTCGGAGGGGTCTTTTCATTTCTAGTAGCTGAGAACGGCGCGGTGTTTTACTACGAGGGCGAGGACGAGCTTGTGATCAAAGGAAGGGATTGGTCGCAGCAAGCCCGGGTTGTATTCTCTGACGTTGATTTTCACATTGCCTTCTCGGAAGTGATTGCGTCCTCGAAAGTCGAGAATGCGGGGAAGATAACAAGCGTCTTGAAGCAATCAAATTTTGAGTCAAAACTTATCGTAAACAAGGACTCGATTATGGTGTGTCCCCCCGGTGTTGACAAAGGCTCGGGAGTCGCTGAAGCTATTGAACACTATTCGCAAGTGGCCGAAACGTACGTCGTCTGCTTTGGGGATGGAGAAAATGATGTCGCTCTCTTTGGACCAGCAGATCTACGTGTGGCTGTTGCGAACTCGGTACCGGAACTCAAAGCAATCGCTGACGTTGTCACGATGAAGGCAGGAGGTGAAGGCGTGGAAGAGTATCTGGAACAGACGTTTCCTAGCAGAGGGTAACAACACATTTACATTGAAAATTAACCTGAGAATTCTGCGGCATTTCATTAAATCTCGAGGCACCTTACTTTTTTGATAAACAAACTCAGGCTGTGTGTAAACAGCCAGACGCCTTTTGTAAAATTCTTGCACTCCTATCCCGAGCTACTTGAAAAATACGGTAATTTGGGCAATCCCGTGAAACTGTCTAATCTCGAGGAAAACGAAGATTATCAGTTCTCGCCAGGCGGAGTAACAGCAATGGTTTATCCCCTTCTGAGGAGAATGCAGAAGAAAAATATCATAGACAATCCAATCTGGGTTTCACTTGGCTCGAACGCCCCAAAAGAGGTTCTTATCGACAGTCTCAAGCTCTATCATGTGCAGCTTCCAGAAAGAGATTTGCAGAGATACGCGAACTTTAAAGAATCCATCTGGGGAGAAATTCACCGAATCTCTAAGCTCGAGCTGAAGCCCGAAGAATACGAGGCTTTCATTCGCTACAATTGGCTTTCAGCTCAGATCATGCTAAAGATGCTGCGCGACACGGACCTATACTTCATTCATGACTTTCAACAACTGCTTACCGGGGGGTTATTGGGCCCTTCCGCTCCTGCTATTCTCCAATGGCACATCCCCTTCAGACTGGATTCCGTCTCTCCGAAGCTCAAGACCTTCATCTTGAAAAATATAGAAGGTTTTGACAGCATGATCGTCAGCACCCGGAGAGATCTTGAGGGTCTGATCAATGCGGGCTACAGGGGACGAGCCTACCAAATCTATCCTTACATTGATCGCGACGTTTGGACAGCTCCCACGAGCGATAGTTTAAACGAAGTCAAACAAGTCGCGCACCTTTCCGACAATGACATTCTTCTGCTGATCGTGGCGAGGATGGACCCGATCAAGGGTCAGGACGTCGCAATTCGCGCCTTGGGAAGACTGGCCAAGAGCCATCCTAATCTTAAGTTAATGTTGATAGGAAATGGAAGTTTCTCCGGGTCTTCAAAGGGCGGGCTCGCGCACCCAAAGTCTCGCAACTGGAAGGACACGTTAACCGGCATCACGGGAGAACTTAGACTCCAAGACAAGGTGATATTTGCCGGTTACAGGGAGATAGATTTCATTAGGGCAGCATATCAAATTGCCGGGGTTACACTCGTGCCTTCAAAGGCAGAAGGCTTTGCGCTTACCACGATAGAATCTTGGATGTACAAAAATCCCGTAATTGTTAGCTCCGGCGCAGGATCTTCGGAACTCGTAGTCGACGGACTAAACGGTTACTCCTTCAGGTCCGGTGATGATAAGGACCTTGCCGATAAACTGGTGAAAACGATATCGAGCAGGGAAGAAGCATACAAAATGGGCGAACGGGGTTTTGACAGCACTAGCTTCTGCGACGTCGATAGGAGCATGGCTGCTCTCGCGCACGTATTTGAGGAAACTCTTCACTACTTTGGATGAGGCATCAAGAGAGGAATTGCCTCCTTTCGCCGAATCGCAAGCATTACCAGCAAGTACTCGGCCAAGTGGCGTGTTATCAAAAAGTTCTGTCTAACGTGCTCTCGACCGTTCCTTCCCAGCCTTTCCGCGACGTCCGGATTTCGGAGTAGGTATCGCATTCTGTAAGCCGCACCCTCGATGTTGTGAACGAGATAACCAGTAAGTCCGTTCTTCACTTGTAGGGGAATTCCACCTGTAGCCCCTGCAATTACGGGTCTCGATTTCCAGAGAGCCTCGGCGACGGTTAACCCAAAGCCTTCCTTTACCGACTTTTGCACTACAATGGCAGATGCTCTTTGAAGAGCATTGATCTCCAAGTCGCTAAAGGGCGGAATGAGCAGTATGTGGATATCGTTGCGACCTTCGGCGGCTTTCACTACTTTGGCGTGCACTTCCGCGCCTTCGGGGTCATCATCAGCCAAGCTTCCACCCAGCACGAGCTCGCAGTCGATGTGCTTCGATACTAGCTTGAAAGCTTCGATCACTCCGATGGGATCCTTGGCATAATCAAATCGCGAAATCTGGGTGATGAGCGGTTTGTCGGAATTTAGGCCGTACTTCGATAACACGCGATCAATGTAAGTTCGAGGCAAGTCCTTGTTCTTGTCAGCGAGGGGATCTATCGAGGGTGATACCATAAACTGGGGAACGCTAAGGTCGCTTCTTGCGAACGATGGCGTTGAGAATACGGATGCGTCGTATTTGTTCACGTAACGTGCGAGGAAGCTCCAAACATTGCGGTCGGGATTCGATACGTCGATGTGGCATCTCCAAATCCAGCGCTGGTTAGTCCCAATTCTTTTCTGAGCTATCATTCCCGCGGGTTGAGGGTCATGAATGAATATAGTATCCCCTTCAATCTTCAGATCATGGAGATTCTCATTCGTCTTTCGCTCAAAATCATCAAAATTTCTTTGACTGGCAAGATTGAGACCGGTCTGTAGCGCGTTGTGAAAAGTCTTCGTGGCTTCAAAGAATGCTTGGTCGCCCTTGATGACATCCCATGAAGCTGATAATCCGAGCTCGTTCATCAGCGGAACCAGTCGGAACAAAATTTCAGCAACTCCGCCACCAGACCTAGTCGAATTTACGTGGAGAACAGATTTACCGTCAATATTTTCAGCCATGGTTTTCAAGTCATCAATTAGCTCTGCTCCCACTACCGGCTCGTACTCCTTGAGAGAGTGGTTTTTCTGCATCATGATTATTCTTCAGCTCCGTCCTAAATCAGTCCGGCTCGTTTCTCCTTGAGGTAACGAACCATTATCTGCAGAACTTCTTGCTGAATAGATCTAACGTTTACATGGGTCGTCGGGTCTACTCTTCTAACTTCCTCAGCTAGTTCGTTGTCGGTAGTGTTATTCACTATCCACTCTGAAAAATCATCATAACGCGTTGCTTTGAATAATCTAGAAGTGACCATGTGATAGAATATGGAGAGTTCGGACGCCTGCGCGATGTTGTCCGCGAGCTCGTCGAGGGTCTTTGCTCGCTGTCCCGAGGGGAAGACAACGAACCTACAGTTTACGAACGAAAACTGACCCGATTCGGGCACCGTGTAGTTCTTTCCGGATTTTATCGCCAAGTTTAGCTTGGTGAGAAGGCTCTGCCTCACAAATTCGAGCCCACCGCTCTCCGGAAGTTCAATATTGGCGACTTGCTCCGCAAGATCTTTATCCTGCATGGTATCCGCGAACCAGTACGAGAAATCGTTAGGATACTCGTACGGAACAAGGTGAGCGTCAAGCAAAGGGTGATAGATGTGATAAAAGATCGAGCTCTGCTCGGCATTTGACAGGTAGTCGACAAAATCTTGGAGATTGCGCGCTTTTTTACCTGTTAATTCGACGATGTATCTGGCTTTGAGAAAGACGAAGTCTTTACCGTGAGAGTTATCAAGCGGTAATGTCCCTAGTGTCTGAGAAATTGCGCTCAAAAAGAAATCAGACGAAGGTCAGCTTGCTAGAGTTTTGTGTTTAAGAGTACCGTCGACTATATCAAATTGTCAAAGGATATAGACGCGCTGCTGTGCTGAGCAACATTTCTCGAAACTCTATATTTCGAAATTGCTTCAGTTCTATTTTCTCGTAACCCATTTTCTCATAGTCAACGCTTTGCAGAAACATCTCAAGCTTGTCGAGCTGCCAAACTAAGTTCGCCTCATCAGATTTTGCTTCCAGCAACTCTTTCCAATCACTTTGCAGGATTTTTCTCGACCTTTCGGGGAGATTGTCTAGAATTTGTCCCACTACATGGTCTTCTCTGTTTCTGTGGTCGATCTCGGATACCTTCTCCTCTGGCATCTTATCCCCAATCTCGGACTCTGCTAGATCGTGGATCAGACACATTCTCACTAATTTGGAAGAATCGAGACCCATCTCTAGCCCGAAATAGATCCCGAGAATTGCCATTCTAAAGCTGTGATCGGCCACGGACTCGCAATCTTTGGTTATACCGACCTTTTTCATCCAACCCGAACGCTTGATTCGTTTTAGCTTGCCAGCTGAAGTGAAGAGAGATGTTTCATTCATTATCTCTTTTCGTTTCAATTTGAACTCAGGATTCTCAAGATTCAGGTCTCTAGTTTCGATTTTATATTTGTGAATATTTCATTGACCTGCTTCTCGCTTTGGCTCTTTAATACGGGTCCTCCAATTCCCGCCATGAGACCGGACATATCGGCGTCAGCTGACCATGAGATTGCAGTTCCGTTATCTTCCGGCGAAAGATCAAACAGGCTTTCGAGGTGCATTCGGCTGCCTGCTCCCGTTCCATCGCCCACAAGTTTAGCGTGTTTTGGAGGAATCTTGTCTGACAGCGAGAACTTCATCTCAACAGATCCTCTGACTAGCCCGATTCCGACTTTGACTTTAGCAATGAAGTGATCCTGATCGATGATTTCGTGAGATTGCAGATCCGGAATGCACGTCACCATGAAGTCTGGGTTGCTTAAACTCGTAAACACATTATCAGGAAGAGCTTGAATTGTGAATTTTCCCTCCAAGTGAAACTTCATAGATCCTTTTCACTTCAAGTATCCAATTTTCAAATTTCTCTAATAAGGAATACCTTAGCAAATTACTTGTAGGACTCGAACTCTTTGCCGAGAATGCTTGACGCAATTTTTAGCTCCATAATTTCGTCCGTTCCCTCATAGATTCTGGCAACTCGACTGTCAAGGAGGTGCTTCCCAACCGGGGAAAGAATCGAATATCCAAAGCCTCCAAATAACTGAACCGCCCTGTCCGCTGAATCGAAAGCGTTTCGCGAAGCAACCAGCTTGGCAGTTGCACTTTGGCGGTCAACTGCCCTAAGCAATTCCTTGTTGTTCGGATCCTTTTCGAGATCTTCTTTCATCAAAGCAGCCATGTACACTGGCCATCTGGACGATTCAAGATTTGTCGCGATCTGTGCGAGGTGCTTCTGAATCAACTGATGCTTGCCAATTAGTTTCCCGTGCTGGGTTCTGTACTTTGCCCGCTCAGCGCAGTTGTTGAGGCAGTCTTCCATTACGCCGATACAACCCGATCCTATGCCGATTCTCCCGTTGAGCAAGGCGGAATAAGCTACAGAGAGTCCCTTACCCTGGATCCCGAGAAGTGAATCTCTGGATATTTCCATGTCGTGAAACTCGAGCAAAGCTGTATCAGAGGTGAACAATCCTAGTTTTTCGGAAAGATGCATGCCAATTTCAAAACCGTCTGTTTTCGAATCAACAATAAACGCTGAGACCAAGCCGTCAACAGCAGATTTGGCAAATACAACTAAGTACCGAGCGATCGAACCGTTTGAGATAAGATATTTTGATCCGTTTAAAACAAACTTTCCATCCTTCAGCACAAAAGTCGAAGCCATCGAAGCTGGGTCGCTACCTGCATCAGGCTCGGTCAACGCATAAGCTAGTATTGAAGTTCCCTTTGCTGCCTCGGGTAAGATCCTTGACTTTTGATCCTCGTTTCCCCACTGCTGAATTGTCAAACTTCCCAGAAACTCATGAACGTCTACAAGAGTGACTATCCCCATCCCGACCTGTCCGAATCGTTCCATGGCGAGCGCGTGGACGATTGGTCTCGCAGCGTGCCCACCGTATTTCTTATCAATCGGAATTCCCATTAGATCAAACTTGGAGAGTATAGCAGGACCGCTCTCATTGTATCTGCGCTCTATGTATGCTTCGTACTCGGAAGTAATCAGCTCGTTAGATGCCTCGTCTACTCTTTCCAATAACTCAATTTCGCTTTTCTTGAGCGTCCCGAGCTTGCTAAGCTGATCTACCGAGGATTGAAATGTTGGGTCCAAGTGATGGATTTTCAGAATTCCTTCAAAATCCCTTTTCTTCAATGTTACGTAAGCGGCGGATTCACGAAGTCAAGCAGTCCGCGGACTGCTTTTCGCTAGATCTCCGGACGACTCGTGAAACCAATCGCACTTCTATCAATTGGCTCTATCCGGTTAGGTGATGCAAGTATCCCTTACACAATGCCAAGACTATGGCTTGTTCAAAACTTCGAAAGTACACTTTTGAATTGTTTTTTCGAACGTCTTGTTTGACCGGTTTTGAAGCTTGGACGTATGGAGTTCCTTTCATTCGGGACGCGCCCGCCGATGAAAAATCAACCCCTATATCTATTAATAGAGTACTGAAAAGTGATACTTAAGCTCTAGACATGATGGGATTAGCTATCTGGGTCGTTACGGGTGAATCCCAAGAAACGAAAGAAAGGATGGGCTAGGCGGAACTCGGCAATCCAGCATCTAAAAATTCGGCTTGATTTAGTTCCTAGAAATCAGCTTCCATTGATTCAAGCATTGTTAAAGAAACCTTGCATCTGTCTTTATCCCAAATCTTTTTGATCAAATCCTTCTCTGCGCATTCTAACCCTGCTAGCTCCCTTGTAATGATCTCTCGCCCTTTGTACTCAATCGGAGCAAGTCGGATTTGACTTGTCTTGTTTCTATAATCATCTAGAGAATTTGACTCCCAAATTGCTTTTTTTGGGTTAAATATTGTTCGCAAGAGTTCTGTTTTCAGGAGTCTGCCTTCCCCAATTTAGGCGCGTTTAGGAAATTAATACGGATGGCCCAAAGATAGCTTTAACTCAGGTGCTAAAAGTGCAATGATGCATTAGCTTTTGGTTTCCACCGGCGTACCATCGCTCGACGCTTTACTCGGGAGTGATGGATATCCGGACAGGTCAGCCATCCTTGTCGTAGGA
>JASHSF010000057.1 GCA_030036955.1 Nitrososphaerales archaeon | reverse complement strand
CGCCTGTTTAGAAAATTAAAGATAGAAGTCGACGAAGAAGAGGTTTACGCGAAAGCGGGCGTGATACTTTCGAACTCTGGATACATGAAAAAATTCCCGAATTTGAATCCCGAAGCAAGACCCACGCTCAAAGCTTTGAAGACAAAATATCCAGATTTGAAAATCGAATTGATCTCTAATGCCGCAAGGTCAACTGCCACATACAAGCGCACTTTGAAAGCCCTCGGAATTGCGGACTATTTTGATGCATTCACCATATCTTGCGAAATAGGATACTTGAAACCGCGCAAGGAAATCTTTGAGCACGCGCTGAAGGAGCTAAGGGTGGAACCGAGTGAGGCGATCCACGTGGGCGACCTTTTCCGCGCAGATGTTGTGGGGGCGACTTCCTGCGGAATGAATGCCTGCCTTTACACGGGATTGTGGAAAAAATATGCCGAGGATGGTGGAGCTAAGGCTACCCGAATAAAGAGCTCTCAAGCAAATTCAAAAGATCTAAAGACAGGAAAGGAGAAAAATTCTTACTGGCCAGGCATCGCTACCGAAAGTGTTCCCAAAGATTTTCGACCTGCTCACGATGTTATGGTAAGAGAAATAAGCAATCTCAATGAAGTCGTGAAAATTGTCTCTGAACTCAAAACGCGTAGTTGATAACTGAGATTACTGCGAGCCACTAGAATTGATTTGTTCCAACAATCAAAAGTTCGAGACGGATCTTCAAGGCTATCCAAATATTTTCGGAGTAGATTTGAATGTCGTGGATAATGAGGCGAAGATTTCTAAAACAGGGTATAGTGGCCGCTGGAGCAATTTTCATTCTCCCCCATTTGAATTCCGTTCGTGATTTGGGCGAGGCATTTTCAGGTCGACCAAATTCTAGTTCCACCCTAGGTGGTTCTCCCGGGAGCTTCGGGGAGAGAACTAACGGCGATAAGATATCCTCTCTCGGCTTCAGCAACGCGATGGTCTCAAGGAATTTCTGGAACGCGAAATCCTTTGAGGGAAATGCTTACTTTGTTCACAACGACTCTCCGAATTCTCTTCAATTTACCTCCACGGTTACTCATTCCTCACTGAAAACTCCTTCTGCAGCTACGATTGGCTATCCTTCGATTTACTACGGACGCTTTGGTTCCGGGCACACGACTAGCGGCGAATTATCGTGGCTCCCTATGCCGATGGCACTTTCTGACTTTCTTTCAAAGAACCTGGTCTCCCAAGTTTCTTATTCAGTGTCAAACCCGGGCGGAATGCCTTTCAACCTTTTCTATGATTTGTGGTGCGGATCGCACGAGCTGGCGATTTCGATGTATTCCCACAATCGGCCGCCTCCCGGTACGAAGATCGCAACAATTACGCTGTCCGACGGCTCTACGTGGAATGTTTACGGACTGCCGAGCGATACAAAAGGTTACACCGAGGTCGTGATACGGCCGCAAAACGATACAGAAGCCACGGGTACTTCTTCCATCAATCTCTCAGAAATGCTCCGATCCAGCTCGCTTGGACTAGACTCTGGTTCGCAGCTGCTGGGCGTCGGCTTTGGAGGTGAGTTCCTTCCGAATGGATCCGACTTGAATTGGAAGGCAACGTCTTGGAAGCTTTCCAGTGGTTCGAACTCTCTGAATATAATTTGACCTAGCGCCCTAAACTATTGGGGTAGGACTGTCACCTGTCACAGGCTATATTGGCGGTCGACTTTCTACTTGCGTTCTTCACGAGGAATTCTGTGAATAATCTGCCTGAAGTTCTTGCACCTGTTTTCTCCAATCTGGTAAATCTTCATTTTCTAGGTACTTCTCCAATCGATCAACGAGAGCATGTGCACCAGGTGCGAAATTGCGAGCAAATTGTCTTGGGAGATCTCTGTGGATTAATTTGAGGCGTGTGGAATTTCCCTCACGCGCCAGCTCCCACCTTACAACTCCGAACTGTGCTATGGGAGATCCAGATCGTTCAACCCTCCACTCATGCTCGAATACGCGGGGAGGATCCCACACAGTAATAATTCCAGTAACCTTAGCCGATTCACTCGAGAAATCCACAGAACCTCCCACCCTTCCTTCAACTTGTGCCGTCATGTACCAATTTGACAGCTCGCCAGGTTCAGTAATTGCCCTCCAAACAACTTCGGGTAAGTGCGGTAGCAATCGATCAAAAGCGAGCGTGACGTGCTCGCCTTCTACTTTCAGCCGACCGGACCGCGACACACCGCTCAATCTGCAATCACTTTTCCTGCTTCACGGTTCTAGTCTTTTCGAGGTGGCTCTCAAGGGCGTCGAGCTTATCAATCCAGAATTCCTGATACTTTGATATCCAGTCGTGCAATTCGCGCATGCCATTGGGTTTTAACGTGTAAATTCGCTTCTGTGCCTGAATAGAAACGCTGACGAGCTGCGCTTCCCGCAAGATCCGGAGGTGCTGCGAAACCCCCGGCTGCGTTAGCTTCGGAAAGTGCGAAACGATTTGCCCTGCCGAACGCGGTCTTGTTGCGATAAAATCGAGCATCGCCCGCCGTGTAGGATCGGCGATTGCTGAAAATACACTCGGCGAAGCAGATTCTGGCATTGGCTTACTTCCAAGACGGTGAGCCAGGGAACTGGTTTATCGAGAAGAGATTTCCATCTGGATCGGAAAAGGTTGCAGAGATCCCCCAGGCGTACTCATTCGGCTGCTCCTGTTTGAATTCTACCCCTCGAGATTTGAGCTCGGCAAATGTTTTGCGGCAGTCGTCGACGCGCATAACAATCGGAGGGTTCACACCTGGTTTCCACCCGCTTGACCAACCATTGGGATCTTTTGTCCCAGCCTGGAAGAGTGCAAGTTCCAACTCCTGATCCTTCGGCCCGACAGTGACCCACCTGTAGCTGCCCGGCGGAGTAAAGTCGGTCTTTTTGACAAAGCCTACCTTGTTGGTGTAAAAGTCAAGAGCATCTTGCTGGTTTTTCACGATGAGAGTGAATTGAGTGATTTTTGCATTCATGAGTCTAGCATATAATTCATTCACTATATAAGATTATAATTATATATAGAAATTATTTGCGAACTAATTGACGTGACTGTCAAGATTTATGGGATCAATCACGTTTCCGATTTGCGTCAATCTTCTCGGAGGCAAATCAAGAGTCAGCCTCCGACAAAGCTGACACTTACCTCTGACCATGGTTCGACTCGCATGCTGAAGTGGAATGGGGATTGCGTGCTGGGCCCCGAAAAGTCCGAAAGGTGCTCTACTCCATCGTTGCCGCTGAAGGACTGATCCAGAATGTAGCCGTGCCCGGCCTTCACTGTTCCAACACCTTCTAGTGTGAAAAATCCGCCGCAAGCTACTATGAGAGATGCCCTTCCGGGATCATATGGCATTACATTTGAATGTGTAGTACCCGAGCCTGAATGAGCTCCGCTGCTGAATGCGCTCAAACTCGCAGGAGTTATTTCGTAGCCGAATAGGGCAGCAGGACCCGAATTGTACGACAGTGTGATAGACTCGGTGCCGGATGATCCTACAACCCCGGACCAAGCTTGAGCAAGTGAATCGATCTGTGTGCTTGTCTGCACTATGCTTTTGAATTGCACATTTCTTGTATCTATGAAATAGCCGGTTGTAATTTTGATGTAATTACCTGACACGATCCCGGCGCAGACAACAATTACATCTCCTTTGGTAACCGGCTTTTGAAAAGTAAGCTGGATAGAAGAGCTTGAGCCACCCCCTGAATACCCGCTAGTAAATTGAACGATCTTGGGTGAAGAGTACGACATGGCGGAGGAAGGAATAGCCGCAAAAACGATGGAAGTGAGGAGGATACAGGCTATAATTGTAGCAAACAAGATCGAGAGTTTCAATTTTCTTTGATTCTAGTGGCTGTAATGATGGAACTAGAAGTTAAAGGAAACCTCGTAATTCGAGATACGCGCAGCATCGAAAAGATGTGGTTAGCAGCTAGCCACAAAATAATTGGTTTTAGCTACGAAAATGATTAACTCATCAATCATTAACTTTATCAAGTACCTTTAACGAATATCGCCTCATGAAAGCAGTCGTACTAAATCAGCTCGGCGGGGTACCCCGCTACGAAGATTTCCCTGATCCTATCCTCGAAGAAGGAGAGGTTCTGGTAAAAGTTAAGGCCGCTGCATTGACCCGTATCAGCAAATCAAGAGCCAGCGGAACGCACTACGACAGCTATCGAATGCTCCCGGTGGTCTGCGGTGTTGACGGTGTTGGTCTCGTTGAAGACGGCACCCGAGTCTTCTTCGGAGGTTGCCGATTGCCCTACGGGACAATGTCAGAGCTTACAGTTGTCCCGAAAGTTCGGGTGGGTCCTATTCCTGATGATGTTGACGCCCTTAGCGCCGCTGCACTTCCTAACGCAGCACTTTCTTCTTGGCTGCCACTAGCTTATCGTGCAAAGCTCCGGCGGGGCGAGACTGTCGTGATCCTGGGGGCGACAGGCGTCGCAGGCAAAGTCGCGATTCAGGTAGCCAAACACTTGGGAGCAGGCCGAGTAGTCGCTGCCGGGCGGAACGAGCAGATCCTGAAAACTCTCTCAAATCTTGGAGCCGACGCAGTAATTTCTCTCGCTCAGAATGATGAAGCTCTGATGGAAGCTTTTGCCCAAGAAGCTTCCAAGCATCCATTCGACGTTGTTATCGATTACGTTTGGGGACATCCTGCGGAAGTGGTGATGGCTGCCCTAATGCAGCACGATCTCATGGCGGAAGAGTCTCGCGTACGCTACGTCTCCATTGGGGCGTTGGCAGGCACTACAGCCTCGGTCCCCTCCGCTGCACTGCGCAGTTCAGGACTAGAAATTTATGGAAGCGGAGGCGGAAGTGTTTCCTATAAAGCGATCCTAGAAACAATTCCACAAATGTGGGCGCTCGCTTCGACTGGCAAACTCAAAATGGATGTTGAAGGTGTGCCGCTCGCTGATGCAGAAAAAGTCTGGGCGCAGAACGAGATGGGTCGGCGCATTGTTTTCACGGTTCCTTGAGATCATATTTTTCTAGGAGAAATTAATTTGCCCCAGGAAACAGAAAGCAGCAGCCTGGCAGTGATGATCACGCATCTTCATCGCGACATGGCACGGATGTTCTTGCAAAACGCAGGAATGAGCTTTTCACGCTTCCTAGTTCTGGACGAACTCAGGCATGCGGGAGAGCTGAGTCAGAGAGAGCTGCAGCGGCGGCTTGGAATTGAAGGAGCGCTAATCACAAGATTTGCAAAGGAAATGGAAAAGGAGAACATAGTGACTCGCAGAGTCGACCCGCGCGACAACCGCTTTACTTTGGTCGCACTCGCCCCGGCTGGACGCGAAATTCTTGAAAAAATGAAATCCCTCAGAGAATCTTCGGAAGCTCAGCTGCTGGAAGGGATAAGCAAGAAGGAGCGGGCGGCTATGGTGAGCATAATCAAGCGCATCCAAGAAAATATTTCCCGATGGGAAAAATAGACCGCTTCAGCCCGTTAGTGTTGACTCATTCAGGCGACCTTGCTTCCATAGGGAAACAAGTACGGTAGATCTGGCTTTTCGTTCCAGTCAATGTAATTTGTCTTCAGCTGAGTGTAGCACTCCAGCCCGTACTTCGAACCTTCGGCGCCAATTCCTGTTTGTCTGAATCCCGTGTGAGCTCCCTGAAATTGTTCGGGCCCTATCATGTTAATGTACGACTCGCCGAACTTGATCTTGTACATTGCTTTCATCACGTTCGTGCTGTCCCGAGTATAGACGTACGATGAAAGCCCGTACGGCGAATCATTTGCGTACTCGATTGCCTGGTCGAAGGTTTCCACTGTCACGACCGGAACGACCGGGCCGAAGATCTCTTCTTGGATCAGATCTGATTTTTGTCCAACGCCATCGATTACAGTCGGTTCAAAGAAGAATCCCTTTTGATGATCATTTGGTACCGAGCCACCTAACACGACCTTGTCGCCTTCTTCACGGGCTTTCTCCACGAACTGCTGGCAGATTTCTCTTTGGTCCTTGCTTACCATGGGGCCCAAATCCGTCGCCGAATCAGTCGGATCCCCGATCATGAGACTCTTCGCCGCCTTCAGGAAAGCTGCCAGGAATTTTTCCTTGATTTGGGCGTCCAAATACATCCTTTCCGCCGAAATGCAGGTTTGACCGCAGTTCCAGAACCTTGCCCAGATAGCGCATTTTAACGCCCACTCCATGTCCGCGTCGCGCCACACAATGAGAGGAGCTTTTCCTCCGAGCTCAAGCACCACTTTAGCGACGTGCCCAGAGGCCGCTTTCATGATCTTCCGTCCAGAGTCAGTGCTTCCCGTCAGAGTAATGAGACCGCTGATCTTGTTTGTTGCGAGCTCGTCGCCGACTTCCGATCCCGGCCCAATTACTAGGTTCAAAACTCCTTTCGGAAGTTCTGCTTTCTCGGCGAGCTTCACGAGCTCTATTGTGCTCAGGGGTGTATTGCTCGACGGCTTTGTTACTACAGTGTTACCGGTTATGAGCGCGGGGGCTAGCTTTCTTGCCACGGTCGAAGAAGGAAAGTTCCAAGGCGTAATAGATGACACAACGCCGATTGGAAGTTTCATAATCATGATCGATTGTCTTGGATAATCGCCTGGAAGGACGTCGCCTTCGATTCTTCTCGCAAATTCCGCATAGTACTCAAAGTTAACAGCGGAACCCTCGACTTCAAGTCTAGATTCGTAAAGCGGTTTGCCTTGTTCGGCGGTCAGGACCCTCGCTAATCTTTCTTTGTTCTGCCTTATCAAATCGGCAATTGTCTCCAGATATCTTGCTCTTTCGAGGGGAGAGTGATATTCCCATTTTCCCTGCGCCTCTTTTGCCGCTTCGAGCGCTCTTCTGGCATCCTCTCTCGTGCCTTTCGGAACCGTAGCTATTATTTGCTCATTCGCCGGATTGATGACGTTGCTTGTTTCCCGGGAGGATGAATCAGTCCACTCGCCATCAATATACATCTTGAAATTATCATTCTTGAGCGGCATAGCTTCGTAAACGCCTACTGCCATATGAAGCCAAGACCTACCTGTTTACTTTGTACTAGGAACTGCGCGTTCTATTTATCGTTAGTCGAATCGTTTCCGTTATCAGAAAATTATAGGATCAATATGTCGCAGGCAGAATCCTTGGCTATGATTATGCGGTGAGCTTGATCATTTTCGACGCTGTCAGCAAATTTCTTACGACTAACTTCTCGTTCTCGTCAAGAGGAGGCAGCGGTTGCTTTACCGGGCCGACGTTCAATCCGAGCAAATTCATTGTCTCCTTCAATCCGGAAGGAAACCTTCCCATGCTTACTGCCTTGATGAGTTGGATCAAATGCGTTTGAGCTTCTCGTGCGGCACGAAAATCTTTGCGAATATGATGATCATAGATGCTAGATGCAACGGTTGGGGCCAAATTCGCAACGGCGATTATTGCCCCCTTGCCACCGAATTCCAAAATTGAGTAAGCGAGCGAATCCTCTCCAGTGAATACTGCGATTTGACTTCCGCATGTTTCGATAAAGTCAAGCAGGTTCAAGAAATTGTAGTCAGTATATTTCATGCCTGCGATCAGCCCCTCGCCTGCGAGCTTTTTGATAACCTCGACTGGCACGATGTAACCTACCCAGTCAGGAATATTGTAGATGAACAGAGGAATGTCGATGCTTCCGGAGAGCTGTCTGTAGTACTCGTACAGATTGTCTGGACCTGCCTTGTAATAGTAGGGTGGAGTAGAGATGACCGCGTCTGCGCCTAGATCCTTTGCTTGTTTTGAAAACATGATTACCCTTTCTATGCTTGTGTCGGACACACCTGCGAGAACGGGAACTCTGCCGTTTGCTCGATCTATCGTTTCCTTCAACATCAATTCTCTTTCTTCGTCGGAAAGAAGCGCGAATTCTCCTGATGTCCCCAGCGGAAATAAGCCATCAATGCCGCCTTCAATCAGGAAATCAACGAGGTGCCGAACCGATTCTGTGTTGATCCCGTCTCCGCTATCATTAAGCGGAGTCACCATTGGACACCAGATGCCTTCGAATTTAGACGTCATCCCCTAAACACTGCCTTCAAACGTTTGCCCAAGTGCCCTTTATCACCCAAGGGACAGCGCTCGGATCAAAACTCTCCATTCCTTCTGCTTTGTACTCCTGGAGAATTTTCTCGTTTACGTCAACGCCTATTCCTGGTTTGTCCGGCACAGTTGTAAATCCGCGCTCCACGGGGGTTTGGTTGTTCACGAGGTCGCGCTTCCACTGGGGAAAAAAATCGTAGAATGATTCTTGAATAAGGAAGTTCTGAATTGCCGCGGCCACCTGAATAGTGACTGCGTTCTGAATAGTACCGAACGCGTTGTGAAAAGCCATCTCCATACCGAACGAGTTAGCAATGGCAGTTCCTTTGAGGGCACCGGTAACTCCTCGGAAATTCGTAATATCCACCTGCAGAAAATCCGCCAGATGATTTCTTCCGACGAAAGCGACTTCTTGCGTTGTCAGAAGTCTTTCTCCCAGTGCTACCTTGAGGCGAACTTCTCTTCTGTATTTCTTGAGTCCGTCCATATCCTCTGGGTGTACGGGTTCTTCCATGAATAAAGGATCAAACTCTTCCTGAACGGCTCTTCCTATCATAATAGCAGAGTTTGGGCTAAACCTTCCGTGGTGCTCTATCATATGATCCATCTTTTCGCCCGCGGCGTCCTTAACGGCGTGTATTCGCTTTAGAGCGCTCTTGATCCCTGCCTCGTCTATCCAATCATAGTACGTTCCGAAGACGTCGTACTTGAGGCCTGTGTAACCTCGATCCGCGTTTTCCTTTGCTTTCTTCGCAAATTGCTCCGGAGTAATGCAGTCGCTGTACCAGCCGTTCGCATACATCCTGATCTTGTTTCTGGTTTCCCCTCCGATCAGTTTGTGGATGGATGATCCGTGCTCTTTCCCGACAATGTCCCAGCATGCGATGTCAAAAGCCGACAATGCAGTTGTGGACTCAAAGGACATCGGGAGGTAAAAGTCCTGCTTGCGCCACTCCGTTTGGTTCCCCTCAAAGTTCTCGGCTTCGCGCCCGACGTACGCTCGTCCAACTTCCTTCAGCGACTCGATTACGGGCAAAACTCTCAAAGTAGGTACGGCTTCGCCGTACCCAACAAGGCCGTTTGAAGTTGTTAGCCTCAAGACGATTGCCTTTGAAGCCCACGCGGCTGCATCTTTAGGTCCACTCTGAGAGATCTTCTCGCCTAACTCAAAAATTTCGTAAGATGATATTTTCATTTCCGAAAACGCCCGCTAATGAATCATTATGAAAAGAGAAACTACACGTACGAATATGTTTCTCTTGGTGCCGTCTTTAACCACATTGTTTGTTTAGGCAAGAGTTTGAAGTCCGACGATTTATCCATACAAGCGCTTGAAAAGAAAGATATAGAATCTTTTCTATCATTACGATTTTTTCTTTGTCTCTTAGACATCCTAAGCGATCTTACTTAGACAGTTCGGACATTATTGCTGATAGATTAACTGATTGGATCGCTCTTTTATTTTGTCTTCAGGTATTTTCAACTATCTTCGCGAACTCGGGAGATCATTTTTGATCGCGGCTATCGCAGCGTGGAAACCGCACATCCCGTGCACTCCTCCCCCCGGTGGGGTCGACGATGAACAAATGTAAATCCCCTTTAGCGGTGTCTTGTAAGGAGAAAGCCCCAGTACAGGTCGTGCAAACGTCTGCCATAGATCCTGGACACCGCCGTTAATGTCGCCCCCGACATAGTTTGCGTTGTATTTTTCTAATTCTATCGCTGTGAAGGAATGCCTCGCAAGTACACAGCTCTTGAAGCCCGGCGCGAATCGCTCGATCTGATTTTCAATTCGCTCGGTCAAGTCCGCTCCTGAACCACTCGGGATGTGACAATACGCCCAGGCAGTGTGCTTTCCTTCCGGCGCTCTACTTGAATCGAAGAGACTGTTCTGAGTTACAATCACAAAAGGGCGGGCGGCAATTTTTCCTTCCCAAACCGTTTGCTCCGAAAGAGCAATCTCATCTAAATCTCCGCAAACATGAACAGTACTTGCCTTGAGGCATTCGCTGGATTTCCATGGAATGGGACTATCCAGAGCGTAGTCGAGCTTGAACACCCCAGGACCGTACCTGTAAGAACGAAGAGATTTCGAATAATTCGCAGGGAACGCACTGCCGAATATCTTCAGTAATTGCCTCGGAGTTAGATCGAACAGTTTTACTCTGGACCGGGGCAGGTCATCAAGTGACTTTACCTCCAACCCTGTCACCATTTTGCCTCCTAGAGATTCAAAATATCTTCCAAGCGAATCGGCAATGGACTGCGAACCGCCCCTCGGAAAGGGCCAACCTACAGAATGAGCAAGCAAAACAAAGATCATCGCGAATGCCATTGTCGGACGATCTTCAAGGCGGAGCATGCTATGGGCAGCCAGCCCGCCGAGCAAAGCACGCGCGTCTTTGCCCTGAAATTCATTTTTCGCGAAGGAGTGAACAGGTTTGACAGAATTCAATGCAAAAGAGATTAGCTGAACAGGATTGAGGGTTGGGAGTCGGGTGCCAACGGGTCCTAATACATCATGAAGGAGCGGTTGAAAGTTTTTTAGTTTCGGCAGGAAAAGCTCTGAATATTTTCTTGAATCCGAAATTCTATCGAGTGATCTTGCGGTTTCTTCCAGCGAATTGTACAGCACTGCGCAGGAGCCATCATCGAATGGATTTGCAAGGGCTGCATCCGGTTTGACCCAACTCAAGCCAAATTTTTCAAGTGGCAACTTTTGAAAGAATGGAGAGGCTAGGGCTAGTGGATGAACGGAAGAGCAAACATCATGCACAAAGCCGGGTAGCGTGAGAGATGCGCTCCTCATTCCGCCGCCGATTTTTTCTGAAGACTCGTAGATTGTCGTGTCGAAGTTAGATTGCGCAAGAACTATAGCTGCTGCCAGACCGTTGGGGCCGCTTCCGACGACGACAGCGTCAAGCATTTTTCTGATAATACTAAAGCAAGGACACTATACTATGTTGTCGTTTTGGTCTGCCCAAATTTTCATTTGAAATAGTGGATAGGGAGTCATGCCGAATCCTGAATAACAAATGAATTTCTGAATTTGATCGCTGATTTCCCATCGGGTGGATAGCGCTTGGCGTACCATTTGTTGAACCAGTAAAACAATTCGTTTTTATTCCGAAGTCCCGTCTGGCGGACGTCTTCATCGCTCAATTTTTCAGGATCTTCGACTTTCTCAATATCAATTATCCTCACCACGACTCTTGCCTTGCTCTGTCCCTGAAACCTGTTGGGAACGAGATAATACGATTCTCCGACGTTCAGTGCCTTGGGTCGAAAGGTGCAGCCTTTTTCATTTGTTTCCACTTTCGAAATTAGCCACTCTGGCATGATGAGTTGCTTGGGGGCATTGCGACGATCACCAAGATCTGTTCGAAATGCCGCTGGAAATTTCTCTTGGAGCATTGCTACATTTTCGTCAAAAGACAGCGAGGCATCAACTTCCACCGCAAAATCAATTTTCTTGCTGTCCTCTGGATCAATTAAGTTTTCAGAAACCCAATCAGAAATGTTGTTTCTTAGGCGAGAGCTCTCCACTTCACGAATTCTCCGTTGGCAAGGCCTCGAGCAACCTCCATAAATTACTTCTTTGCCAACGAAACCAAATTGAATCTTTACACTCGAGAGGTTGAAGATTCGCTTCTATAGTTTGGTTCGCCAGTATTTCTCTAAGTACCCTACCCGCAAATATTCGCATGGGGCCCGATGTTATTGACTTGGTCATATAAGCGGAAGTATTGGTAGAGATTTACATCCGTGTATCTACCTGAATAAGAACCTCCGTTCAAATCCATCATTACTTGCCTGATCCAGGAAAGCGGAGGAGCATCAACGTTGATGACCAAGTAGATGAATTGCTGGTGATGCTTCGTAACAATGCTTTCAATCTGGCTAGCTTCCTGCTTCGCATTTGCAGTTGTGAAAGAGCTGTACTTTATCCACCAATCCGGAAAGGCGACTGCAACGCCACTATTCAGCAAGGTGAATTGGGGATTCCTTCCGCTGTTCCAAGAGGGTGCGGCGCCAGTTGGATCTCCGTTCGTCGGATGCTGCCACAGAACAATATCCTCGAGGCCGTTTGACATCGCATTCGCATAGGTTTGCAATACACCTGTCCCGCCGGAGCCAGTCGTTACACCGTTGGTCTGGATGAATGAAATGGGCTGGTTCGTCGCGCACGAATAGGGCGTCGCAAAATTCTGTGCCCAGTACTGTTCGTTAGGAATTTGCTCCGGATGCACGTAAGATGCAGAACCGCTGTTCGACGAGACAAAATATTGAGCAGAGGCACCAGAGGATTGCTGGGAGTACCAGTACTTGATAATTGGCGGAGCGATTTGCGCCATCATGCCGTTAATTTGCCAGTTTGCAATTGTGTTACCTGCGTCCGGTCCGCTGAACTGCTTTATGTAGCGATACTGGAACCACATTATTCCGTTTCCCTGCGAATACGAAAAAGTGACGTAGACCTGGTTGGCGCTGTACGCAGGAACCTGATAATCCGAAGAAGGTTGAGCTAAGTTTGTAGCTTGCGGCAAGCCTGCCATGAATGAAAGGTTCATGTCGCTCTCCATAACCACATAGAAGATTTGGTATTCTGAAAGCAAGGTCGCTGTTGGAACTTCGCCGCCGAGACCAGTGTAGCCAACTGCTAGAGCGTACATCTTGAAATTGGGCGATGTAGAGCCGTAGTAAGACAGAACTGTAGATTTCACCCAGCTTAGTGCACTAGTCGACAGCGCGCTCGTGCACTGGGGCTCTAGGACGAGTTCAAAAGCTCTTGTGAACGAATAGTAATCAGTGGATTGGAAATCGCCACCGCAGGGCAGACCAAAAACGCTAGAGCTCGTCTTACCAGTTTCCGGCCCGTAGTTCTGCCAGAGCCATTGCGAACAGGAGAGGAAAGCGTCACTGGCATGCAAGCACGCCAAGCTGCCCACGTTCAAGTCCAGCTGCATGTTCGAGGCGCCTAGTGCCGATTGGACAGAGGGCAGCGCCGACGAAGGCACTGGCAAGGCATTGTCTGCTGAAGCAATGGTTCTTGCAAGCGCGAATTCTACAGTTGATTTATCTGAAGTCGAGTATTCAACGTAGAGCACCTTCCCAGAGTGAGTTACGAGAGACTCGTAATGCTGCAAAACGAATTGTTCGCTGACAAGCGAGGGAGCTCCGATGCTGTAGGATGATCGAATGTAATTCAGCCAGCACATGTCTAGACTTCCGCCGGTAGCCCAGTTGCAGCTGCCAGTGTTCTGCACCAGATAGACTTCGGGCTGAGTTCTAGCTTGCAACCCTGCAAGAAAGGCAACTGGTACACCTAATCCAGACTCCGAGCTTCCTACGGCAACGTAATAACAAGAAGACTGACAAGCCATTGAAGTTCTAGGGACAATAGAATTAGGCAATGCAACGTTGGACTGCGCAGTGGATATCTTGGAGCTCGGAACCAATAGCGAAACACCGATCAGAAGAATAACTAGCATAAGTACTAATTTTTTCATTTTCATTATACGTCCTGTTTCTTTTGATTCGAGTTCATCCCGAAATTTGTCGTGCGATAACTCGCCATGAATCTCTTTCGAATTGGATGAACATCATTCGAGGGCACGAAACAATTGTGCCTTAATAAATCTGATTGCCCTAACCTGACGCGTGTAAACTATTACACGCATTAAAATTCGATTGCAGAATCGCTCTAAATTATTTGGAGCAAGCTATTTTTTTGTGCTCAAGTTGAATAATTTGTGCATCATCCAACAGATCATCTTCAGCTGCGTGTTATTTTCGCACGCGATCTGACATATTTTCATAATGTTCTGTTAATCGGATCACCAGTTAGGCGTTGCCGTTAGTCGATGGAGAGTTTCAATTGTTAATACCGGTCTTTGTAAGAGCGAGAAATCCTACTTACCAGTTCGCCCTCTTCCTGTCCCGGAAGAATCCTCCAGTTGGCCCGTCATCAGGCAGCGTCGCAAGCCAGACCGCGGTATCAGCTCCTTGATCGACGGATCGAGGAGCACTAGACCCTCCCATATTGGTTCTGACCCAGCCTGGATCCATTGAATTCACGAGGATGTTCGTCCCATTGGTTTCCCGAGCTATCATCATGGTAAGCCCATTGAGAGCGAACTTCGAAAGACTGTACGCAGGAGCGTAGAGCGATTCTGAAATGCTTTCCATTGTCCCTGCACCGCTCGAGACATTGACTATTCTACCGTAATTGTTTCGTTTCATCAGCGGAGAGAAAGTTTTGTACATCCTCCAAGGTCCCAGCAGATTCGTGTCAAGCGTTTCTCTTACTACATCTAAACTTGTCTCGTTTGGGCGATTGCTTTCATCAATCAAAATTCCTGCGTTGTTGACTAGTACGTCCAATCTTCCAAATTTTGACTTTACCATTAGGGCGGCATTTTCTACGCTTTCCTGCTTCGTGACATCTAACTCTATAGTCACAACTGTAGTACTATTTCGAGCAATTTTTTCCGCTTCCCGCTCAGCTAGGTGCAAGTCCCTTGCTCCGATAATGACGTCGTGGGTTCCTAGCTTTGCAAGCTGCCTCGTGATTGCTAAGCCGATGCCTCGGTTTCCACCGGTCACTAAAGCAGAGCGGATAATTTTCTCCGTAATGCAATCACTGAACTAAATCCTACATTCTTAGCCCAAACCGAACAGTTCCCTAAATTATCGGACAACTACTAGGACGGAGCACGCACTAAGGAGCACGTATGGCTATAATTACTTCTACTGATGTTCTGCGAAGAGAGCGGAAAATCAGTCAACTACAGGCATGCTGAGGGTTGATCTGATTGAAGGGATAGATCTGATTCGCGAAGTTATAATTGCCTTCAATCTCTCATTCGTATCCGCATTTACAATTGCGATTATATCGTACGTTCCGTAACTCGTATGCACTTCGACGACCTCAGGAATCTGCTTGATTGAAGTGTAGACCTCCAATTCCTTTCCGACGTCGGCATTGACTAGTACTATTGCTCTTGGCATTTGTATTTTCAACCGATTTTTGGTCTTGTATCTCGCAGGAGCCTATTGGTATCGTCAGACCATCATAGACTTGGACGAAACGTTAGAAGTCCTTACAATCCTGAACAAAAAAACTGCCAAGAACTTATTAACGTTATGCCGGGGCCATTTTGGGCATTTTACTGGCAATCTGATCAAGTTCGACCCTTTTCCAAGCGATTTCTTATCTCGGCCGAAAATATTGTGTTCCCGAATCAGTACCTCTCTTTCAGAAAGTATATACCAAAAAGTTGGGTCTTTTTTGAGAGAACAAGATGTCAAAGGAGATTTCCACGAAGCGCGTAACCTGTCCGCAATGTGGGGGCGCTGGTACGTTCGACAAGACGCCTTGTGGTCAATGCGGCGGATCTGGCTCCATTCTGCAAAGAGCTTAAGGTACACTACCACCTTTCGACCAATGACTGTGACAGCATAGAAAGAGCTGTCGCAAAAGCCAACGAGTCATTAGTTTCGATTTTTGCTCTAATATCGCGAGGATAAGAGCCGATTAGAAACTCGTTCCTGTAAAGGATCATTTTTAGGCGATCTAACTGACGCATCCCGAACTTGTTGATCTTCTTCAAGTTCAACTCCGGGGAAGTTATGGTTCTTTTCTTGAACCCGTATTCCTTCAGCAAGGCAATATCCCGAGTGAGGGCCTCGCTCGACTTTGAACCGGATTGCGTGACCTTGATTGGCAAAAATGGATCTGGATTCTTTTAAGCGCGCAACACGAAGTCCGAGAGAAGGCGGAAACTAAATGGATGGAATAAACACCGACCCAGAATTAACAGCATCCAGAAAAATCTTGCAGGATTATCTGGGCTCGGCCCATCTATTCCACAGACGAAAATAAATATGCGATTTCGGGTTACCTGGAACGAGCTCGAGCTTTCGCTGCTGCCCTTCCGCCCTTCCTCGCTATCTCTCTCCGTCTTTCTCTTGACATTGCTGCAAAGCCTACCTTTGCCTTTCCACGTTTGCTCTTGCTTGGCAAATTGATTCTTGCATTTCTTAGCAATGGCGTCTAGTTATAAGCTTCCCGCTCTGCCATTGCAGCTCATTGTAGCTAGCATTTCTGCCATAATTTTCCGAAAAATTTCTGCCACCGGCGCATCTGGCAGCTGTGGGCCAGCTATTAGGCACTCGAAATAGGCACCAGAGAGTTGGCTCATTGCAGAAATGCTCAGAAATGAACCTACTATACATCATAAAAGACATGCGTTTTGGTCGTCCATTAACGATCTTGCGCACGAAGGAGTGAATTGCTCCCCGCTTCTTAGTGCAAATTAGTGCAGTCAGGAGCTGCCAGCTTGAGATCTTGGCTTCAAGTATTCGGCCCCCGCAATGAACGCAGCCACGCTTATTGTGTCTGCGAACAGACAGCGGGAGTCCTTTTCGTCCTTGGGATGACTCCAGATACTCATTTCGAGCTCGTTGCGCTTTTCTTTCTTGACTGAATAAACGTGCAGGCCTCTAAGGCACTGGTACTCTGTGTGGGAAAGCGACATGATCTCTTCGCCTCCGATCAGATTCATGATCGATTTTACTTTTCGCAGTTCGTTTCTTGTTACGCCGTGAGCCAAAAGTATCTTATTGACGCCTGCATTCTAGCGCGTCTCGGATATTATGATTTCTGGGTGACTTTCAACTTCTGTTCCTCACTGAAAGTATACAAAATCAGCTTGGGAATGAAAGAAAAAATCGCGCTTACAACTGGTCTTTCAAGGCTGGAAAGAATCCTAGTAGACGAAGCATTTTCAAACTTGGACAACCTCATACGGTTCATCCAATCTTTCCGGGGGAGCTTACCAAGGAAGCTAACACTGACGTAATATTTTCAGTGCAACAGTAAGATGATTGGAGCTTGCAAATCACTGTGCTATGGACAAGGGCAACACGGTTAAAATATTTTGAAGCGAGAATCTTTTGCCCTTGACCGTCTGCCTTTGAGCGTTAGCAATTAAGACTTTTGCTGTGATCTTTTCTTGAGAGCAACAGATTTCTCTGGCATTAACGCTTAGTTGTATCCTCGACTCCGTAACCCGTATAAGTCAACTTTGGAAGGAAAGGCGTGGACAGATGAGCATTTCATGGCGCGTCTATTGGCTTTCGTCAACATTTTCGTCGACTCCCCTCACATGGACGATGTAGTCCAATCACTCGCCCAGCTCCCCAACATGGAAGAACTCTACGAGGTTACCGGCGAATTCGACATTGTATCTCTTGTTTCAGCGGAGGACATCGAGGAGTTTCGCGACACCCTGAAAAACAAGATAATGAAAATAAAGGGAGTAAAGAGCACTGTGAGCTCTGTGGTCTTGCACTCGCACAAGGGTCCTCGAAGCGCCGATAACGGACACCTAGTGCGCGAATCGACGACCTCTTCAAACATGAAAAAGTAATCAAGGGGAGCACTTTCCTTTCCCCTGCAATTTTTTGTACCATGATCCATTATGCGTCATACTCCTGCTTTTTTAGAGCACTGAAGCCATTTGATCTCAGGAATCGAAATATTCGACATAGCACTACTGCTAGTAGTCCTTGTCATTACCTCTTGGTACGTAGCCGAGTATATAGTGAGGGTTTTCGAGCGTAGGTCGAGCCGCCTAGACAAGATATTCAATCCGATCGAGAATCTCATTTACAAAGTATCCGGTGTCGACACCAATCACGGCATGGGGTGGAAGGAGTACGCATTCGCAGCCCTGCTAATTAACATCGTGCAAATGGCTCTCGCTGCATTCATCTTCATGAACCAGGCTATTCTTCCGCTAAATCCTCAGCACTTTTCAGATCTCAGCTGGCACCTCACTTTCATGCAGGTTATCTCCTTTGCGACAAATACAAACCTGCAGCACTATGCGGGAGAAGCCACTCTCTCATACCTCAGTCAAATGAGCGCAGTTCAGTTCCTTCAATTTACCTCTGCCGGAACCGGTGTCTGCGTCGCGATCGCAATGGTAAGGGGCTTCAAGAAAGGATCAAAAGATCTCGGAAACTTTTACGTCGATTTTGTTCGCTCATTGACAAGAGTGTTGATTCCCCTTTGTTTCATTGCCGCTGTATTTATGCTTGCGGCAGGAGTGCCCCAAACGCTGAGCGGTTACACGACTGTGACTACTGTTCAGGGGGCAACTCAGACTGTGCTTGCCGGTCCAGTCGCGTCGCTAGTGTCAATTATGCAGATCGGGACCAATGGCGGGGGCTACTACGGTGCAAACTCGGCCTATCCTCTGGAGAATCCAACAGCTCTCACGGATGTTGCCCAGATTTTTCTGATGCTGTTGCTCCCAACTGCTCTTTGCTTTGTTTTCGGAAAGATGATAGGCAAAGAGAAAGAAAGCAGACCAATATTCATAGGCGCGTACCTGCTATTTGCAATTGACCTCGCCATAGCGTTTATTCCTAATCCAATCAATGAAGGCCCGGGGATTGAGACAAGGTTCGGAGGATTCATGTCAACCTTTTGGACCGTCGTGACAACTGCGGTTACGACCGGTTCAGTTAACTCTTCTCTGTACGGCATGCATCCATTCGCAATCATCGCAGCTTTCATGGGGATGTTCATTCAGGCTACACCGGGAGGTAAAGGTGTTGGACTAATGTACATGATCATGTACGTCATACTTACAGTATTCATAGTAGGGCTAATGTCAGGTCGAACGCCCGAATATCTCGGCATGAAAATTACTGGAAGAGATGTGAAGCTTGTCATGGTAGCTTTCCTGGTCCACCCACTGATCATTATTATTCCAACCTTGGTCGCTTATGCAAGTGGCGCTGCAGCGGCGATAGGCGTAACCGGAGACGCAAACGGATTCACTCAAGTTCTGTATGAATTCACATCCGCCGCTGCAAACAACGGCTCTGACTTTTTGGGCACTACTGCTAACACTCCTTTCTGGAATGTGGCTACAGGTATCGTAATGTTTCTTGGACGCTACGCTCCGATCATAATTCTCCTCGCACTTGCCGGGGCTATGATAGACAGAAAGAGAATAGAAGGAACTGCAGCAGCTCTCAAAACCGAAAGTTTCACCTTTTCACTCGTGCTTGTCGCAAGCATAATAGTTCTGGTAGTGCTAACATTTTTCCCATTCCTTGCGCTCGGACCAATCCTGGGATTCTTCCAGGGGCACATCAATTTCTTCGGACCTTGAAGTAGGAGTTTAACAGGAAATCATGCAATCAACAATCCAGAACAAGGAGGAGTCAATGCCCGGAGAGAAACCGGTGGGTTTGCTCAGACTGCTTTCTTCGAAAGTTATCGCTGACTCGATTAAACGGCTGAGCCCCGTATCGCTTCTTTCGAATCCTGTAATGTTCATAGTGGAAATAACTTTCTATATCGTAGCCGCCGAGGCTATCTTTCCGCAAGCTTTTGGTCCTCTTGCAAGTTCTTCTCAGAGGGTCTTTTACGTAGAGGTCGCAATTATTCTTCTTCTTACTGTCTGGTTTGCTACGCTCTCAGATGCGCTTGCCGAAACACAGACTCGAATGACTGCAAACAGCCTCCGCCGAATCGAGACGGATGTCCCGACCAGAAAGATCGTTACCGGCGAAACAGGGGAGAGAACGGTTTCCACTGTCAAGTCGAGCGAGCTGCGCAAAGGAGATGTCCTGTCGCTCCAGAAGAACGACTTGATTCCAATCGACGCGGACGTCTTGGAGGGAATCGCAATGGTCGACGAATCTCTCCTGACCGGCGAATCAACCCCCGTTCGCAAAGCTCCCGGCGATCAATTAATCGGAGGATCGAAAATGATCAGCGACACGCTCGTCGCGCGCGTGTCGGTAAACCCCGAGGAAACTTACATCAGCCAGATGATAAAGCTCGTCGAATCTGCAAAGAGACCAAAAACGCCGAACGAGCAGGCGGTGACGATTGTCCTAATTGGACTGACGGCGATTTTTACGATAATCATCGCCGGTCTAGTCGGGCTTTCCGTGACCCTGGGTCTCGGAGGCGATTTGTCTGTCTTAATCGCGCTGTACGTCTGCCTTTTGCCAACCACGATAGGAGCTCTTCTTCCTGCAATCGGCCTCTCGGGCATATCGCGGCTCTATGCGAACAAAATCATCGCGAAATCCGGAAGAGCAATCGAAACTGCGGGCGATACGGATACTATACTTCTTGACAAAACGGGCACTATAACAGTTGGAAACAGGCAAGCAATCGAATTCATTCCGTTCAACGGCTACTCCGAAAAAGACGTGGGAGAGGCAGCTTTCCTAGCTTCGTGGCACGACGATACCCTCGAAGGCAGGTCGGTCATTCGGCTCTCTTATGAGCGCGGGTTTGTCCCGCGAGAGATCAACATGCTCGATCTCTCCCAGGTTTACGAGTTTTCAGCAACTACGAGGACCAGCGGTGTGAAACTGCAGAGCGGGACGGATTTCATGCTACCCAAGGTGAGTGACAGCACGTCAAGGGGACGAGTCAGGTTTAGGCGCAAGTTCTCAGATGAACCGACCGCCGAGGAAAATTCGATCCAAGAGCACATGCTGATTCCCCACGGAGTTCCGAGCGGGGAGATAGAAATAATCAAAGGGGCTCCAGATTCCATTCGCAAGATAGTAACAAAGGTTCCGGATTCGTTTGACAAGGAGATCGCAAGCATAGCCCAGGCTGGAGACACAGCTATTGCAATCGAGCGAAATGGAGATTTGCTTGGGGTCATCAGGCTGAAGGACATCCTAAAACCGGACATCAAGCAGAAGATAGAGGACTTGAAACTGATGGGGATTCGGCCGGTAATGATAACGGGAGATCACCCGCTCACGGCGAAAAGCATTGCGAACGAAGTTGGCATAGACGAGTACGTCCCCCAGGCAAAACCGGAAGACAAGTACGGAATCGTCCTGCGAGAGCAGGGTCAGTCCAGAATAGTTGCGATGATCGGCGACGGAACAAACGATGCTCCTGCCCTCGCCGTCGCAGACGTAGGTCTAGCCATGAACTCCGGCACTCAAGCCGCCAAAGAAGCTGCGAACATGGTAGACATGGAATCCAATCCTGCCAAGGTAATCGATGTAGTGCTGCTCGGGAAACAGCTATTGATGACGCGGGGCGCCGTGACTACCTTTTCCATTGCGAATGATGTTGCAAAGTACTTTGCGATAGTACCGGTTTTGTTCGCAACAGCTCTGCCAGTACTCGTGAAGCTGAATATTCTCCAGCTCGGGCTGCACAGCGCCGTTCTCTCCGCGCTGATCTTCAACGCCATAATAATTCCCTTCCTCATTCCGCTTGCAATGAGAGGAGTATCCTTCAAGCCCTCCGATACCATGACCCTGTTTCTCAGGAACACGCTGATCTATGGATTGGGAGGGGTCATCACGCCTTTCGTCGGAATCAAACTGATCGATCTCTTGCTGTCTGGGGTGTTCCACATTTGAGCGACAAGAAGTCGTGGGCCTCGCACCTGCGTCCCTTGATAGTTCTCGGCATAATATCGCTTCTGATCGGGGGGTTGTTCTTTCCGTTTCTGATCACTGGAGTCGGTCAGGCTTTCTTTCCCCACCAAGCGAACGGCGATCTGGTTCAGCTTAACGGGCGTACGGTCGGTTCTTATTACATTGACAACGGTTTTACATCTCCCGTCTTCTTCCACGCGAGAAACGAGAGCACTTGCGGTTGTTCGGGAGTTGATCCGGATATTACGCCGCAACAGGCTTACTCACAAATCCCTGGCATCAGCTCCGCAACAGGGATTACGAATTCCACTCTTACGAGCATTGTTAATGATAACGAGGAGGGGACATTTTGGATATTTGGATCTCCTTACGTAAACGTCCTAAATTTGAACTTGATATTAATACGCGAGTATCCTTCAGTATACACCAATTACACAAAGTGAAAAGGAGATTTCGTTCAAAGTACGACGTCGCTGCTTATGACAACGTCGTAGACCGTTTGAGTCACAGAAAAGATGAGCTTCTCAACCGCATCAAAACCGGACGTGTAGTTTCTCGAAGCTGCCTCGAACTGCCTCCGGTCGATGTAGTAAGCTACACCGAAAACGACTGGCGCAGCAACTGCGAGCGCCCCTCCAAAGAGCGGTGCCAAAGAGCGGGTGAAAATAGCTAATACAGAAATTACGGAGATTGCCAACGGAACAGGGAAAAAGCGCGCGACACGGCGCTTTGATTTTTGAATTGATTCGCTCCTTTTCGTCGCTTCTTCGTCGACCTCGCTCTTTATTCGCGACAGCTCCTTTGAAACGCGATCAAACTCGTGGTCGAATTTCTCTATCTTGCCCCTTACGTTCTTCATTGTCTCTTTAGTGACGTTCAAGATTCCCTTGTACATGCCAATGTCAAAGGTTTCATCGGAAATTAGCGTCTCTGCAGTTCGGTAGAACTTACTCGCGTCGTCGAGCGTGAACATGAGTCTGTTAACCGATTGCTTCACGGTCTGGTTAATCTCCTCGAGAGAATCGAGATCCTCCTTCAGGATGAAAAGCTCGCCGTCATGCATCTTTGCAATTGCTGGCTTTCCTAGCGAATACGAGGGGCCGCGTCGAACGGACATGATCCCAAGAGTCGCTTCCTCGAGGACGTGGTTGATGTACGCGCTCCAGGTCTGGTAAAGGAACAACCCGCCGAGCTTCGTCAGCGATTCTGCAATCTTCTCGGTGCGCCCCACGAATACGAGCCTGCTCTTGATAGGTTCAATGTACGCCATCGCCTGGTACTTTTCGTAGCGCTTGAACGCCTCTGTCGATTCTCTTTCGAGTTCCATTGACAGGCGAGCTATTGTATCGAGACCGAGAACTGTGTGCTTCTTGAATTGCTCCAGCTCCCCGTAGAGATCAGTTACGCTCAGGTCTTCGGCGATGAGGTTTGGAAAGATCTCTCGCTCTGTCTTCCTGTAATCTTCGGGCGACAATTCAAGGGCCCAGACGCTTCCGAAAGCTGAATGGAGCAGATAGAGTACGAGAGAGTGCCTGCGCTTCAAAAAGTCAGATACTTCCCTCTGGGCATCTTCCCTTTCGTACGAGGGGAACTGCCTCGCAAGTTTCTTCAGCAATACTGACAAATCTCTTTTTTCTTTGGCAAAAGATTCCACTTCAGGTGAATCGAGCGCAAGACCCTCGCGTAGGTACTTCCGGTAGTGCGCCCTAAAAGACCTCTCGACGTTTTGCATGTCATGCCGTATTTCATCCAAGCTCTCGTCGACTTTGCCGAGCTTCATCACAGCGACGCAAATCGGAGGATCCCATTTTACCGAGGAAGCTGGAGAGTATTTTCTGGCTGTGGCGGTTATAGAGCGAATGAGTTTGTTTGCTTCTTCCTTTGGAAAGGAACTGGGAAGGGGAAGGAATATCCCGACCCTCTTGTCGTGGATAGTTTCTAGTTTGATTCCCCTAATCCTAACCTTGTCGTACGAGCTCTTGCCCATAATGCCGTATCCCAGCATGAGCAGACTAAAGTAAAATATCGAGGCCACACTTACGAGGAAGACGACGGAATTGAAAGGGGTCGATAGAATAGCAATTCTCACGAGGTTAATCAGAGCTACAAAAGCGTCCTCCGCGTAGTACGAAGTCATTGTCACCGTCGTATATGCGAAAAACGCTATCCAGGCGAAGCTGCTGACTGCATAAGCGAGCATCAACCTTGTGACTTTTTTCTGATGGCGCCCCAACGAAACTGAGCGGCGCAGCACGTATTTCAGGAAAATTTTCTTCAGGTAGCCAAACGAGTCGTCGCGCAAGTTCGGCATGTTCGTAATATCCATGAGGGCATAGTAGCCGTCTGTCTCGATGACGGGCGAAAAATTGATCAGAGTTCCATAGAAGCACAAGTACTGCGCGAGAAGAAGAGTGTGATTCAGAAAACCCGGGGAAATAACGTATGTTGCAAACATGAACACCGCACCCATGAAGAGGGTTGAAATGGGACCTGCTAGAGAAATCATAATGCGCGCTTTCTTGCCAAGCCTCCAAGCGTCGGACGTATCGCAGTAAAAGAAAGGTGCGAAATAGTAGAGTCCGGTACCGATGGCCTTCGGCTTTCCGCCGTAGTAGTAGCACATTGCTCCGTGGGAGAGCTCGTGGATAATGTATACTGGAAGGAGTACAACGAGCTCGTAGAATAGAAGCCCCACGAGCGTCGAGCCTGCAATCGCAAAGTTGGATTTGTGGATCAAGAGGGGAAGAAACTGCGTCGCCGAGAACGCGGCCCCGACGGCGATCACCACTAGAGCCAGGTAGAGCTCCCAGGGTCTCAGTAGTTTATTCGTAAATTCAAAAAATTTCTTGAGACTCTTTGAACTATCTTTCAAGAGTCTGACATTTAGCTGAGAACCCGAAACAAACTCTATCCTTTTGTCAATAACCTCTGGCTCAGTTGACTTGAGCGATCCCTGTTCGGCGAGCGAGACAACGATGTCCTTAAGATCTTTCCTAGTTAAAGTTGGATCGATTTTCTTTGCTTCATCAAACAGCTGAGCTAGACTCCGAGTCCCGTTCATCAGATCCCATATCTTTGATGTGAGCTCGTCGACTTCAAAGTAGTCTTGGGTTACTTCATTCATTAGGACGAACGAAGGTTTGGAGTCAATGACCAGATTGTCGATGTGTGAGCTGGGACTCCTCTCCGGCTTGTACTCGGGATCGTAAAGTAATTCGTAGACCGCACTTACGTCGACGGATCGAGTGGCCAATTGTCCGGTACACTGCCTCAAGTTGCTTCTAGATTAACTTTCGGCAAGGCCAGAGTGCGTCAAGATAGCCATAGGTTCTCTGCAGTTACAATTAGGAGCGTACGAAATTACAAGAAATAGTGCTTTAAAATA
>JASHSF010000056.1 GCA_030036955.1 Nitrososphaerales archaeon | reverse complement strand
TATCAGACGTCAGTCAGATCGATTTTGAGGTCTAAACGCTCAAATAATTTTTGCATGCGCGGATCCCTTCTCGCGTTTTCATAAATCGGTGAATTGACAATATCCCCCAGAGGAAGCGCGTGCACATCCATGGCACGATTCATGTATTCAAAGAACTTGTCCATGTCTCCCAGCAGGTAATAAATTTCTCCGATTGTGCCAGAATTGAATGATGCATTTCCAGACATTTTTTCGATCCACGAAATGAGTTCGAGGGCTTTAGCTTTTTCTCCCTTTCGAGCAAGAAGGGTTGCTTCCAGAGCCATCACAAATATCTTATCGGCTCCGGCGAGACGAAACTTTTCAAGATATTCATTTGCCCTCGCGAAATCATTTTTTGTCATATAGTACATACTGAGCTGTGCGTACGTAGTCTGCGGCAACACGTTTTCGACGTCGCCTAACAGATTTAGCGCGTCCGCGTCTCGTCCTGCCTCGAAATACAGTTCGGTTAGCAATTGAATATTCTCGTTCTTGAGTGGATCGAGCTTGTACGCTGTTTCGTATAGTTTTATCGCTTCTTTGACGTGACCCCGTCCCCACTGAAGATGTCCCAGAATGAGAAAAGCTTCGGCGAGGCTGGGATTGAGTTCTCCGGCTTTTCTCGCTTCCTCCTCGGCTGGACCAAACTCGTCCAGCGCAAACATCGCTTTGGACATGGTCGCGTGGGCATCTGCAAGCTCCGGATCAATCTCTATGGCTGCCTTGGCATCCGCTTCAGCCATTCTCGCTTTTTCCATCCAAGGGCTCCCTGCAAAGAAAGCGAGCGCAAGATGACACTCGGCTCTTCCAACATATGCTCTTGCAAAATTGCGATCTTCTTCGATTGCTCGAGTGAAGAGGGCGAGCGACTGCCTGTAGGAAGGCTCAGTTTCTCCGTAAAGAAGGTACCGCGCTCTTAAGAAGTAATTGTAGGCAGTGACGTTTTGTGTCTGATCTTTTTCTTTTGGCACCTGAACTTGTTTTAGAGCCGAAATAGAGAAATTAGAAGAGAAAGACTCGGATACCTTTGAAGCAATATCTGCTTGTATCTCGAATATGTCGTTCAGGTCTCTGTCGTATGTCGAGGACCACACATGCTCCTCACTTAATCCGTTGACCACCTGGACGCTGACTCGAACCTTATTCCCAGATTTTCTCACACTTCCCTCTACAATTGTGCTCACTCCCAGTTCAGTCGCAATGTCGCGTACTTTCTTTTCCCTCATATTCTTATAATTCATCACGGAGCTTCTCGCGATGACTCTCAGATCTTTTGTTTGCGATAGGCGGGAAATCAACTCCTCGGTAAGTCCATCGGCAAAAAATTCATCTGTTTGTTCGAGACCTATGTTTACAAATGGGAGCACTGCCACGCGATTTTGCAGTAGAGGATCCGCATGGCTCTTGCGCAATTCCGATCGCGCTTCAATTTCAAAGTGTGAAGCCATAACAACTTTGAACACCTCAACGCCCTTTGCCGCACTCTTCATTCGCTGCAAGCCCAAACTTTCGAATTTCAAATCTGGCAGCTTGTCATTGATACCCCCATAGACTTGCTCTGAGATGCAAATCCCACCCGGCTCGGAAAGTTTCTCGATCCATGAACAAACGTTAACAGGATCAGCAAGTTCATCCTTATTGGAGCTAGCAGCATCTCCGACATGGATCCCTATTCGCAGCATTATTCTTTGATTGCGCGTCTGGGTTGCGTTGAAACTGTAAAGCGCCTGTTGAACCACGTAGGCGCAGCGCGTCGCCTCGACCGCACTGGCAAACTCTACAATGAAGGCAGCACCGATAGTTTTTACTTCCTTCCCGTTGTACGCAGAAATAATCGGGCGCACTATTCTGCTCAGCTGATCGACCAGCTTCAGAGCTAACTTTTCGTCGGCACCGGTGAGCGATGCATACCCGGCGACATCCGCAAACATTACGGCAATTAGGTGGTTTCTTCCTTCCAATCTTAAACTGGTTCCTTCATTTAGGGTTCATTTCGGTGCATGTCGGGCTCTGGCCCAAAGTGGATTTCCTGTACCATGTTGTTTCCCAGATCGAGAATTCGCATTACCTGTATTGCCCGGAGATCTCAACACAAAAGAAAGAATGAAGTCTCTGCAGTCACAAAGGAACTGATTCAGAAATAAGCCGTCTGAATCGGCACTTCGAATTTCAGCTCTAGATATTTTCGGAGCTTATTGGATATGAAGACGCTTCCCTCACGGAGTTGAACGTTACATAATTGATCCAGATCCTACAATATCAGGTGCAATCCGAGTCTCTCGCATCTTTCCAATCCGCGGATAAGACGCTACTAGATTTAGCCGCTGTGACTTGTTAACGGAGCTAGTCCTAGTACTTCTGCACTGTAGGAGTGTGCGTAAAGACATCTGACGCAGGGCCCGTGAGTCGACGCGAACGAGGTTGTTTGGCTGGCACCAGCAGAAGCTAAGACGTTGGATGCTACGGATGGATGAGTGATGGGTCTGACAGTTAGGATGGGCTGGCTTGAAGCAGAGGTCGCAGCTACGGCTTGACTACGCGCTGCATGACTGGGTGCGGGGAACATGAAGAATATGGCGACAGCAGTTGCAGCGAACAGAACAGCAATCGCCAGAGTCCTCTTACTGATCCTTGTTCTCATGAACAGGTCGACTTTCGACGAGATATTTAGGTGTTTTTCAACTTTTGAAGACCCTCCCATGTTGATCATTTCTGCCCCCATTTCATTGTCTTCATGAGAATAATCGAAATTCTCACAAGCCAGGATGCAATCATACAGATCGGAAGAAGGTTCAAACTTGAGCTCCAGGTATACTCGTTTCGTGCCCAAATGCCAAAAGAGATGATCTCGAAGATGATTCGGGCCAAAGGGGAAGGATTATTCATGCCTTCAGATCGCGAATAGTGATGAGCCTACGATCACTAGCTTTTTTGAAAATTTGAAACGCTATTTCGATTTCTTCTTAAAAGATAGATTGACATTTTGTCATTCTATTGTTCCATAAAAGTGACTTAAGGTTAGGATATCGATACTCGACATATCGTCACATCATGCCTGAATCGAGTAGGATTCCAAGGAGTACATTCAGGGAAATATTATTGGAAGGCTCTGAATATTTATAAACATCTTAATATTTTCTCACGCAATATGTCCTGCAAAGCTGCGGAGGAAAGCCGCGGATCCGATTACTCCGGAGGAACCGATCAGGTTGAAACGTCCGTCCAACCGGAATCCGGAATCCATTCCTACCAGCGAAGAAAATTCATTCGCAAGGCAGCTCTCGCCACCGCCGCGGTTGGAATTGGAAGCACAATTCTTGGAGACGTGATTCCAGAGTCTTCGGCGAAATCTAGCTTTCTTTGTTACGTTCCCGTTAGTACTTGCATTGCGAACACTCCGGGTCGCCTTGCGGTCTGGAGCTGCACGACGTCTCTCAAGGATTATCCTTGCACCCCTTTTGATTGCACCTGCCATGGTGCCTATCTCTGCGGAGCTGTGAAAGGTAGTGGAACGGGCATCTGTGCGACGCTAGTTGTAACCAACAAGTACACATGCACTGCTTTTGCGCCGGTTGGAGTTGCAGGACTAACCGAAGATGTTTCTTACAGTTGCTGGCCGAAGGTTGCTTCCGGAGTGCTTGGGGCGGCCGATTACGGAGCCGGAGTGTCGGGATCGTCGATGAAGGGATTCGGAGTGCTGGGCTCTGCTCTTGGACCGTGCGCGATTCCAGTCGTGGCACAGGGTGCCACCGGACAAAAGGCACCCATTCAAAATTGGAATTGTTCGAGCGTCGTGGCGTCAAACGGACACTTTGGGATAGGAACGAAATCGCCAAAGACACTGCTTGATGTCAACGGTACAATTTATGGCAGTCAGCTCGGCCTTGGAACTAAATCCCCGACAACTACTTTGAAGTTTGAGGGAAGCCTCAGCGTGAAGGTAGCTACTACTTCCGGTAACTACCCAATGGGACCCACGGACTTTGCGGTTCTCGCAAATGCGGCGAGTGCCGCACTAACAGTTACACTCCCGGTAGCGGGGACAGCATCTGGGATGGTCGTTTTCGTAAAGAAAACAGACAGCACTACTCACGTTGTAACAGTAGAAGGTGCTGGCTCAGGAACTACACAAGACAAGATCGAAGGAGCAACCTCGAAGACGCTTTCAAGTCAGTACGCCAGCCTGACCCTGATATCGAATGGCGTAGCACCGCCTGGTGCTTGGTTCATTTTGGGCAATGCGACGTGAGATTTGAGGGGAACGGAAATTGAGTGAAAAAAGATCGGTAAATAGAGAGAATGGCAGTCGGAGTCCCGAAACAAGTATTCTTCAGTCTCGTGTGGAAAGCGGGCCCGATTCCGCTCCATCCCGCCGACAGTTCTTCAAGAAAGCAGCTGCTGTAACTGCCGTCGGCGCGGGAGGAATCCTTCTCAAAAGAAGCATTCTTCCCGAATCCTCTGCGTCTTCAAATATAGCAGTAACGACTTCCTCATGCTTTGTTCCCCAACCAGGTAGTCTCGCCGTCTGGAGCGGCTGCACAACGCTAACCGACTGCGTGCCCTTTACAAAAATAGGCTGTAATTTCTATGGTGTAAGCGCAACTCTCAGTGGTTTGCAAGAGACCATCCCTTGCTGTTGCATAAACCCGCTCGGTTCAGTGCTCACAGTTAGAAATACCGTTACCACCACTTGCTCCCATCCAGTGGGCCTGGCTGGATTCACTGAAGACCTTGGTAGAAAATGCTGGCCCCAAAGAACGGTCGGAGTAGTGGGATCGGCTAACGCTGGCGCGGGAGTAACCGGATCTTCTATTCATGGAACGGGTGTTCTCGCCAGTTCGCTGTCTTATTGCTGCCCTCCCGGCACTCCAATTTCCGAAGGCGTGCCCCTCGCTGCCCATGGAGCAGTGAACCAGGAAGCTTTCCTACAGAAGTGGATCTCGCCAGGCAATCCGGAAAGCGTCGTGACCGGAAACGGATTTTTTGGAATAGGCACGACCGTCCCTGAGACTCTCCTATGTGTTAACGGTACCATTTCAGCGTCAAAGGTTGGACTCGGTACTACATCCAAGACCACCTTTGCCGTCGATGGTAGTATCAGCGGGAAGGTTGTTTTCGAGAAGACAAATTATTGCATGGGCAAGCTGGATTTTGGAGTGGTTGCTCAGGCGGCTATCACCGTAAAACTTCCGGCTGCTAACACTGCTACCGGCATGGT
>JASHSF010000055.1 GCA_030036955.1 Nitrososphaerales archaeon | reverse complement strand
TCCAACCCCCCTAAAATCTCCCGGTAAGCTCGTGATCAATGTGGATAGAAATGCGGGCCCAAGAGAACACGCTTAGAGCGAAAAGAGAGATGACTGCATATAAGATTGGAAAAACTTCTAGTCCGTATCCGCTGAAGGTAATGGTCAGGCTCATGTGAAACAAGTAAAACAATTCTAAGGAGAGAAACAGAGCGAGCAGAGAGCCTCCGATCGATATCAGAAGTAGCGGAAGTTTCAGGTGTTTGAATAGTGCCATTTTTGTCGGAAACATGAATGACAGGGCTTCCAATTCATTTTTCATAGAACCGATGACTTGGTTACCAACTGCGAATATTGTCGCTCCTAGCAACCCAAAAACGATGGCAAAAAGGGCAAGAGCCGAAAAAATCGCGCTAATCTCAAGACCTGTAAAGACCGCACTTTGCGTCGGTGGTCCGAGCCCCAAGGAGGAGTAGCTCGAAAATGGTGAGACTTCAGGCACTAAAGGCGTAATGGGGATTGAAAGCGAAAGAACCGATGTCCCTGATTGCAGTGGGATTGTAACATTTTCGCTTAGGGATAATTGGTTAGCCGTCGCCAGCACAGTAACCAGGTAAGAATGCCCAGACTCGACGGGTACTGAAATTGAAGAGTTCGTTGTGGTTGCCGCAAAAACGATTTGACTCGAACTATAGTCTTCAACAGTTATCGTGTAAGACCCCTCAGGTACCGTGGAGAAAGAGTAGCTAATTCCTTCTGCCATTTGTGGGAACAAAACATGCACATCGAGGACGGAGTTTGATGTCTGCGTGTTGGAATCGGCGTCAAATGTTGCATTTGCAAAGATGAGCAATGGAGTCGTGGTATTTGCGATCGAGAGGGAGTATTCGCCGCGACCGACATGAAATATCCAAGACCCTGAACCCGCGTCGTAATATAGCGGAGAGAATTTTTGATGCGTTATCGCATTTTGAAGCTCTGGTTGCTGTGTACTGTTGTCTCGCACCCAAACGAAAGGACTGGAAGTCTCGCTGCCTGATGATATATTGATACTAGTACCGTTTGAAAGAGTCGCAAATTCTGCCAAGCTCGTCCGTAGACCAGACTGTTGCAAGGATACATCGTAGAATCCAAATGGAAGAGTCACCGAGAGCTGCTTGTGAATGATCTGATTATAATCGCTTGTATTGCCGACGGTAGTTGAATAATGGACATATCCTGACGAGTCTACTATAGAAAGAAGTCCCGAATAGCCCACGTAGTTCAATGTCATGTCGTAAGTCGCGGCAGTGTTGAAATCAATGCCGGAAGGAACGACTATGGCGCTGGCGAATCCGGGCGCATCGTGCCCCAGTTCTTGTCCCAGTGGCAGACTAACGAAGCTCTCGTAATCTGATTCGCTGCCACTGTGGAAAATCCCTATCACTGTAGTATTGAATAACGTCCCTGATGTTTGAGGACTAGCAAGAATAATCAAGGTTCCTATCCGAGCTTTCAACTCGGATGCTGCATCTGATCCGAGCAAAATCCAATTGCTGTTGCGTGAAATAGCGCCCTGGAAGGGTGCTAGTGCAGAGAAATTTCCAATTGCGGACACAGGTACTCCGCGAACAACCAAGGGAATGCTTTCGTTTGCTTCGACGAGGGAAACGGTCATTGGAAAGGCGGGCTCTCCGTTACTTTCATTTCTTCCCCTGATCGAATTTATTGCATCGGCTATTGTGATTGGAATGTGGCTCGTGAAAATTGTGCTTGCACTCCTATCGGTAATCAACGAACCCCCTATTATTGCGGAATTGGGAGTCAGCATGGGGAGGGATTCCCGATTGATAATTGAGCTTGCACTTGTGCTTTGAGCTAGTCCGACGATCAGCACAAGGGACGATGAGAGCAAAACGAGTACCAGCGCGAAAAAATAGAGGATGATTATTCTCCGAGAGATTAATTTGAAAAACCTGGGCAATGGGCTTATCTTAACTCCGAGAACCTGTGGGTTCCTAGAAATAACTCGCTGATCGCCCCAAATATCAAGCTTGAAATGCTCATGAAAAACACGAGAAAAAGGTACTCGTCGTATGACAAGCTCAGGCTAGGAAGCAAGTATGGCGATTTGAAAACAGCGAATGCAAGGTATAGCGCGCCCGAAGTGATCGCGAGCGACAAACTAAATGCCAGTATAGTAGAGCTTAGCGCGACCAACGAGAGGAGCAGTGCAACAGTTCTGAAAATACGGGACAGATCCCCTCCATTATGCAGGATATTAATTACGAGTTTGACTGAGCTCTTTGCAAATGATCTTCCTGAGAGGAAACCGGCTACAATGAACCCGGATGCTAGAACAATAACCACGTAAGAATAACTAGACTGTGCTTGGATGAATATAGAAGCAAGAATCTGCTGTGCGAAGGAGTACTCCGAAACCCCGCTAATCAAGGCAGCAATCCCGAAGAGAGAGTTTAGAAGTAAGGGTATGCACAAAATTGCCGCGCCGTAAATTGAGATAAGAAGAACACTGCTTCTCAGGTTGAATTCCCCGCGAACGAAGAGCGAAAGGGAAAAGCCAGTGCTCCCGAGGCTCCTTAATTTCTTGTGATTTGGAAATGAAATCCCTCGCTTTTCATGATTCAATGGATACAGATCCAGCCCGCTCTACAGTAGTGAGCGAAATGCCTCTTAGCTGGCAATGTCACATCGGATTCACCGAATAGTCAATGCGATTAGCAAGTTCTGTGTCTCTGCAGGATGACTTGAGTAAAGTTGGTCTTACCATTGAGAGGAGATTCTCGCGGTTTCCAATGAGATCACGTTGAGAAAATTTCCTCGACTGCTTTTCGCGGCTCTCCTACATGATACTCTATCCCTGAAATATCCAATGTTCTCAAAACTTTGGAATACTTCTCTTTGATTAGTCGTTCTTGATCTGGATTCTCGGCTGCGAGCCACGGTGCTGTTGGGTTCATTACCACAAATTCTCCTCCGTAGACTCTGCGGATCTGTGAGTTGAGCTCGACTAGTTGATTCAATGAAGAAGCTGTGAATAAGCCGCTCACGTAAAGAATGGCTGGAGGTTCTTCCTCCCTTTCTCTCACAAGGGAAAGTATAGTTTCGAATGCGCTGTTCGAACTAAATTCCCCCTTCAGGTTTTGGAGAGAAATTCCTTCGATCTGGGAAAGAAGTATCTGTCCCTGTTTTGCAAGTGTCTCTCTCACTGATTTGATCTTTTGGCTTGGGAGAAAGTCAAGCTGAGTGGTCGAGTTTACGAGATCCTTTAGTTCACCATCGAGCTGAGCGAAAACTAGAG
>JASHSF010000054.1 GCA_030036955.1 Nitrososphaerales archaeon | reverse complement strand
TGGAAGTCGTAGGACTGAACCAGGAATACGTGAAAAGATTTCCCCACGAATTCTCTGGAGGTCAGCGGCAAAGAATCGGGATCGCGAGAGCTCTAATTACCTCGCCTGAATTCGTCGTTTTCGACGAGCCGACGAGCGCCTTGGATGCATCAATTCAAGCTCAGATTTTGAACCTCCTTAAGCGCCTGACGCACGATCTCAATTTGACGAGCTTGTTCATCACTCACAACATGAAAGTCGTGAGCTTCATGAGCCATCGCATTGCGGTGATGTACGTCGGAAAGATAGTCGAGATTGGGACGTCGGATGAAATTATCCGAGAGCCCCTCCATCCGTACACGAAGATGCTGATCTCGTCCATCCCTAAGGATCGCGGACCCGACGTCTTTGAAGATTCGGCTACCCCTGCTTCGCCGCCTGTCGGAGAGATTCCCAGCCCAACAGATCCCCCATCGGGTTGCAGATTTCATCCGAGATGTCCCTACGCCATGGAAAAGTGCGCCGTAAAGGAACCACCGCCCATCAGAGTATCAACAACGAGGAGCGTGGCGTGCTTCCTGTACGGAGACAGCTAAAGTCACAAATTCGTTATCTTGGGTTCAATGAAATGATTTCTCGATATTTACCTCCTGCAGCTTGAGCTCAAAGATGGAAAAATCAGATCAACTTTTTCGGAAGCTCGAAAGAGGTGAAGAACTTTCTCAAGATAGCCGTAAAATCGTGGCCGCGTTGCAAAGTAGTGTCGCTAACAGATGCGAGGTTTTCTTAAAGCTCGCCCCTAAGTACGCTCACGGAAAAGCAGCGCGGAGTGATACTCGCGCGTTCAATTTGGGATATTACGAAACTCCGAGAAGAATTGGATCGAAGGAGCTCGCAGCCGAAGCTCAATGTTGACGGCTCAACTCTGCTTGCCCATCGTAGAAAGGCAAAGCAGCGAGTTTTTGCTAGTGATTACCGGGGTGATCAATTCAAAGTGGGATCTGGCCAAAAAATGTTCGTGATACTCACGTTGCTGCCTCGACAGCCCTTTTGTCAGAGGGCACATTATGGCTCATAGAAATGGGTTCAAAGTCCCTCCGAACCCATACATGACTTTTCTCAAATTCTCAAATTGAACATTCTATCACACAAAAAGTGACTTTGGTCAATCGCTGGATCCCGCCGTACCATGTGTCAGACTTAAATACATGGCGAGAGTCCATTTGTATGGTTGAGAGAAAATGGGACAAGTAGCGACAGTAACGAGCAAGAGCATGGTGACGATTCCTTCAAAAATCAGAAAGAAGTATAGTCTTCGTCAGGGAAGCAAAGTTGAATTCGTGGAGGTCGAAGATGGCCTACTTCTTGTTCCTCTTAGATCGCTCCGTGAGTTGAGAGGCGCAGGAAAAGACAAGTCAGGATTCTTGATTTCTGCTGTTAAAGAACTTGAACGAGAGCATAGGGAAGAAGCGAAAAAATGACTGAAAAACTAGTTCTTGATGCCGGTGTCCTTTCCTTGCATTTCGCTGATCACATTGGAGTCAGAAAATATTTTGATTCAATCATCACAGGGCGATACGACGGGATGATTTCAAGCGTTAACATGTCGGAGTTTTATTACAAGACCTGCCAAAAATTCAGCAAACAAACCGCAGACACATGGTATTTTCAATTACGCAATAGCGACCTCAGGATCGTCCACAGAGAAGAGTTGATCAGAGCAGCCGGTTTAGAAAAATGCAGACAGTCGCCCGCTCTATCTCTCGCTGATTGTTTTGCTCTTGCACTAGCAAAATCTGAGAACGCGCTTCTAATAACCACCGATAGTGAACTTGCCAAGGTAAGTGATGTTAGGACGAGGCACGTTGAAGTTTGACTCATCGCTCAAGATCTGAAGCGTTTGTTGACCCCGAAAGATTCAGTTTCCAAACAGGCGAACGAACGTTTTCCATGCGAGCGTTATGCAAAACGAGTGCCCGCAATACTTCAAGTCTTAAGTGCAATCTATTGTATGGCTAGACTAGCCGTAATTTTCCAATAAGGCGGCCAATTTTTCAGCGCTAAGACTGGTTTCGAAATAATCTCTCGGATATGGAATTCTTCAGATTCCAGTAAAAAGTGCAAAAAGTTTCTTGTCAAGTACGTTAGATTCAATACAAAATATTGTCCTTAAACGGAGAAGAATGAAGTACTAATATTTTTCACATGAAGCCGTTCTTAGAAATCTGTTTGTCACCCTCGTTCTAATTCAGAAATCCACCCGAATTGACTTCCTGTGACAAACAATCCGATTCTATCGCAATTTTATTGAGACGCTCGAATAGAAATCTTGCTTTTTCACTTTTCTCTGCGTCTTTTTCACGTAGCCATAAGAAACGATCTTAGAGCTTGCTGAAGAGAGTTCTCCAAGGCATACAAGGATCGTTACTTTACCTTTTTCTTCAAGGGCGAGCCATGAATTAGGTTTGAGCAGATCGTTTTTTTCGACTTTTTCGAGAATGAGAGCATGATTATTTTTGTTTAGAGCAATCTCTTTCGGTCTAGAACCGAGTTCGAAGCTGAACGTAAAGTCTTTGCATGGAAAGGGACTCGATATTTCGATCCTGAGCGTACTCCCATCCGTTGAATCTGACAGAGTCCGGAAGCTTGCACTCGACGAGCATGCGATGTAGTTTGCGATCTCGCTGCATCGCATCCAAACAATTTTGTCGCTGAGATGATTGTTGATCCTGGACAGGAGTTCTCCCAACGCTTTCAGGCCCTCTCGGGAACCGTTTGAATACAGCGACTGCCAGTGTGTCATAATCGTGACGTAACTGCCCGAGCGTACTAGCGTTGCTATTCTCCCGCTATTGCCATCCTTTGAAAGCATCGGGTCTATCTCTTCCCGTGTCCAGGTTTCGTAGTCGAGGTCAGTGATCTGGGAAGCTCTAAAGGGATCTCTCATCGAGCCGATCAAGCTTACGACTGCTTCTCCGTTTTCTCTGTCGAGATACATCACTTTGTGATCTACTGTTTGGGATTCTGAATCTACGTGAAGAAAATACCAGGCGACTTTCAAGTCCAAGACTTGCTTTACGGCTCCAAGGAGTGCTTTGGCGTAATCTCCTTCGACGTAAATCCCAAAGTTACAGGGGGAGGTAACGCCCGTTGGTTTTAGCCCCGAGCTCTTCAAAATCTTTAGGGCAAGAGCTATGTATTTCGTTAGAGTAACCGAATCCTGCTTTTGAGACCAATCGTGTTCGCTTACGCTGCTCATGAGACTTCCAGTCCTCAAGTTGAGCGCCCTGGTGTGAGTTAGCATTTCGGGTCCAAAGTCGAATTTTGGAGCAATTTCGCGTTTGAAAGTAGAGACGTAGTCCTTCACCATAGCAGGGGAGAACCCTCTGAGAGTTTGATCAATTCTGCCAAGCCCCGCAGGGTACGGTATCACGGAAATCTTTCCCTTGACCTCCTTGGAATTGACCAGACTGGCGAACTCGTGAACAAACTCTTGGTCAATCGAATCAACAATCGGGTGCCTAAATTT
>JASHSF010000053.1 GCA_030036955.1 Nitrososphaerales archaeon | reverse complement strand
CCACAATAATTTCATCAATTACACTCTTCCGCCAGTCGGCAGCTCAAGCGGGGACGATTCCTTCTCCTTGAACGGAGAGGGGAATTATTGGAGCGCGTACACAGGCAAGGATCCTAACTTCACCGGAATTGGAGACACACCGTACACCTTCAAACATGGTCAGGATAACTATCCATACATGAAACCGAACGGCTGGCTCACGAAATTCTACCTTATCACCTCAACCAATCTTCCAGCTATAATCTCCTTCCAGATAAACGGAACAACTTTCTCCACAGATAGCAGCGGTTCTGGAACATACCGGCTGGGTTACGTCGCTAACTACAATATTTCCTTCCCCGAAACCGTGACCCTGTCAAACGGGACCCAGTTCCAGTTTGCAAAATGGAGCAATGGCGATACCTCTCCCACGCAGACATTCGCTCTCTCCGCGAATACAACTATCAGTGTCACTTACGCAAAGTCGGCTGAATCGCTTTCAGCGAAGCTCAGCTCTTCCTCTGGGACCACGGCTACGGGCAAATCCGCGAAGTTAACAGCTACGATAGCTGGGCCGCCACAGAAAGTCTCCATCTCCGTAAGTGGACAACCAAAAGGGGTTAGTTTCTCTTTTGCGAAGAATCCCATAAAGGATTCTCAAGGTGGAGTGAAGGATGCGATCACGATCAAAGTCGGGTCAACGGTCGTGCATGGAACCTATAATTTGACATTCACATTCAAAGGAGCGGATGGTAAGATCGTGACTTTGACCTACAAGCTTACCGTCACATAAAAACAAAATTCTTTCTGTTCTCGCTTTACGCATTTGCTTTTGAGGACTACCTCCTTGCCCTGAAGCTGCGAATTGATACCTTCAAACTACGGCAAGGGCAACTGGGGAAAGTAAATCCGCAAAGAGGGCAAGCTAGAGAAGTGATTTTTCTCCAGTAAATTCGCTGATGTCGATCGTCGTTCCCCTGCTTTTGGCTATCTGCTCTAAACTATCGATAGCGCCTGATTTGCACAGCGGATAGTTGTTATTTCCGCATTGGTAAGAGTGGGTGCATATAGGGCAGCCGTTTTTCGACTTGCACTTGCATTCCCTCAGGATGGCCGTAGTCCTTTCCAGTGCTTCCTCCAATCGATCATATAGTAATTTCGTTAATCCGCTTCCACCAGGGGCGCCGTCGTAAACGAATATTGCTCCGGAAGGCGACATGGAGATCCCGCCGATCTCCGAGCTTCCGCTTCCAGTCAAGGAATCGCTGCTTTCGATGAGAGCATGCTCTAAGGCGTGGTAAGATCCTGCCAGTACATCATCCAGCGTCATTTCTTCTAATGACGGATTCTTGTCCATCATTGAAATTTCCAGTTTCGATGGTTTTGGAGCTTTGAATACGAGCCCTTTGGTTTCATACGTGTAGGTCAGCGGATTCGAGAAGTAGCGAGGCGGCCCAACTATCCTATCGCTGAATATCTCCTTTACAACGTATCCGTCCATGACTTCGGTTATCTTCAAATCGCAGTACTGAACCTCCAGTCCCTTCAGAGTTCTTTTCTCAAGCATCCTGATTATTTCAGGGTCGCCGTGCCGGAGTGCCTCGGTCTTGTACGGGTGCTTGTCCGGTAATTGCTTAACTTTGCATATTCCAACTCCGCCCCTGAATTCAAATGATGTAGATTCGTACTTCCTCCCGGCAAGAAGATACACTGCGTCCGGGAATAGCTCGCGTAGCGCCATCGGCATCTGCCTCTCGCCGATTGTCTTGTGATTCTTTTCGTCAGAGCAATCGAGAATCGTAACCGTTTCGCCGATTCCCCTGATATTCATCTTGCCGACTTCTTTTATCGCGCTTGAAGTAGCCCAGAGACGCCCAGACTTTTCAATAAGGAATCCCTTCTCTGATAATTCCTGAATGACGCTCTTCTGGTCCGTGAATTCGTTTCGCTCAATTGCTCGATCCATTGCCGCAGCCATTATTTCCAGTCTCGAAATGAAGCGATTGTTCGGCTCGACGTACGCAGGATTGATGTCGGTGAAGTAAGTTTCCGGGTGGTTCTTGTAAAACGCGCTGATCGGGTCTTCGTTTCTCAGGGCAAGCACGACCACGCTCTCCTGCCCCTTTCTCCCGGCTCGACCCATCCTCTGCGTGAGAGTCGTTATCCCGGTGATCATTGATACCACAGAGTCAAGGTCTCCGATGTCTATTCCGAGCTCGAGCGTCGGAGTCGAAACGAGCGCTTTCAGCTCTCCTCCCTTGAAAGAATCCTCGACGTCGCGCCTGTGGTTTGACAAGAGTCCTGCTCTGTGGATTTCGCTCATTACCCCGTCGTTTCGTAGTGCCAGATTAATTACTTCTGCGTTCTTGTGGGTGTTTGCAAACACGAGCGTCTTCATTTCGGAGGCGAGGAGCACTTTCACGCAGCCCGCGATCATGCTCGTCATAGAAATTTTCTCCGGGTACAGCATGATAAAGTGGATGCGCCCTCTCCTACCCTTGTCGCACCTGATTTCCGTCACTGAACGATTGAACAGCTGCTCCGCGAACTGCTTTGCGTTTCTGATGGTGGCAGATGATCCAATCAACTGAATCCTGTCTCGATTCTGCGATGTTCTCGCAAGCCTCCGGAGAATATAGAATACATGAGATCCGAACGCGCCGAGGTAGGTGTGGATCTCATCAACAACAACGAACTGGACGTCCCGAAACAGAAGGGAGTACTGCGTCCTGTTCCGTAGGTGGTAGTCAATCGTGTCAAAATTTGAAATCAAAACGTCGGGGGGAAAATTCAAGATCCTCCCCCTTTCAGAACCGGGAGTGTCGCCGTCAAAGACCGCAGCGCGAACTCGCTCGGGAATGAATTTCTGAAGCACTCTGATTTGATCGCGGGCGAGCGCCTTCGTCGGGTAGATGAAGAGCGCCTTCGTCGTCGCGAGAGCTTCTTCGCTCTCGCCCTTCTTGCCTTCGAGTATCAGGTGAAAAATCGGCACGGCAAACGCAAGAGTCTTGCCGTTTCCCGTAGGGGCGGTGATGACGGCGTTTTCCCGTTTCAGAATTGAATTCAGAGCTTCTTCCTGAAACTTGTACAACCTATTCGTTCTTGCATCTTTGAGCAGGGAGATTAATTCCGGATCTATTGGGAGCTTTTCTACCGGTTTGCCGTACTCGGCATCCTGCTCTTCAAGCAGCTTGTAGCGGACGACGTAGTGCTCCTTCCGCGAAAGGATGCGCTTTGCAGCTTCTGGAATTTCGTCGTACTTTATACCGTTGCTTTCAACTTCCTCGACGATCGCGTGGGATGGTCTTGCCGTCGATTGCTTTGATGCTTCGGGTTCAACAGGTTCCAGTACTTGGCGTTGTCTTACATACCCGCGATTAAACCGGCGAGTTGGAATATACTCTGGCTGCGGACTGAATTCATGACCAATCCCTCCCAGGTCAACATCTTCAAGTGCTTTTGTCCCGCACTTTGGACAAAAATTCATTCCCACTACGAGTCGGCTGCCGCAGTTTGCGCAAAACTTCAAGGAAGCAAAAGTGAAAGATGACCGCAGTATTAAGAATCACTATCATAGTGAAACGATTCTGTCACGTGCGTTTGCCCCAAAAAGCAAATTTCATTATTGCGCCGCGAAAGAATAACGATGATAATTCAATCGATGTGTGCCAGAATGACTTCGAATCCTAATTATCTGTGGAACAAAGATTACGTCAAGAAAACACTTGCCGACTGATTCTTGAAAACGATCTTCAAATGAGAATTATTGCGATGATTACTGACACGATAACCACCCCGAAAGCAATCCCCTTGGAGGCGCTAAACCTTCCCCTCAAGATAAGCAGTCCTGAACCGAGGAGAACCATGGAGAATCCTCCGAATGTTTCGAAAAGCTGCGGAACGTAAGCAGTAGTAGTGCACCCAAGCTGATTTGCAGGGCAGCTGTGGGGCGTGCTCAAACCCTGCCAACCGTATTGTACAAGGAACAGCCCAAGCGCGAGAATTACGAGGCCTGATAGAGTCAGGATCAAGTTTTTCCTAGAGATCGCTCTACTGCTTTGTGCTTCTTCCCATTGTTCTTTCAAGATCGCCATAGTCTTACAGGAGACTCGATTCTTGCGTTCTGAAGAAAAAATGCGTTAGTCTAGAGATCATCTCCTTTGAATCAAGAGTTTCAAAGCCAAGAAGCCCCTGTTATGAGATTGCTAGCCAAATGTTAAGGGAAGCACTTCCATATCCACTGATTAATGCCGGGCAGAACCTGGCATGCACGGTTGAGATCCATTGATCCTAATACCACGGGATCACTAGTTTTCGAAATGCCCATATAGCGGAACGAATTCTCCCCCTGAGTTAGAGCCGAGATTAAGGAGCACATTTTGAGAAAAAAATGGAGTTTTGTTTGTGTGACGTAGTGTTGAGCTCGTCGTCGCTTAAAGCATTGGTGTGAGAGCGACGACCTATAGAATAGCTCTGCTCAGTTTTCTTATCGCAATCATCCTCGTACTTTCTTCTGCTTCCAGTTACCAGCTCTTCAGTGCTGCGGGGGCAGCCGTCACTGCTACGCCCAAAACGCCGATTAAGCACATAGTTATCATCATACAAGAAAATCATGCCTTCGACAACATGTTCGGCGCATTCCCCGGAATTCCTGCCGCATACGCTCTGAATCTCAGCGTCTGCATGCCTGTCAATCCGCCCGCGAAGACGCCGTGCATCAAGCCCTGGAACGCAGATAGTAAAGAATCAATGGTTCAGAATACGGACCTGCCCCATACGCGGTCCTCCTCAGAAAGATCCTACGCCAAGGGGAAGATGGACGGATTTATATTGAATGACCCAAGCAGCTGCGAGAATTGTACCATGGCTTACTACACCGGGTCAGTATTACCCTACTACTGGGACTACGCGTCGTACTATGCAATGAACTATGATTTCATGTCTAGCGCCCTAAGTGACAGCCTGCCCAACCATCTCTTTGCAGTAGCCGCTTCGGCAGGATCTGAAGCCGACTGTTTGAGTACGTGCCATGCAGAGTTCAACCTCACATTCGCGCAGATCGCCCAATCGCTTACCACGGCAGGTATTTCCTGGGGGTACTATCAGTACAACTGGAACGACAAGATCGACTGCCCAAAGACAAACTACACTCTGAGCTACGTTGAATCAAACACTCACGGCGGTTGGGATGGGCTGTGGTCCGGCCTCTCCGATTTTGTGCAGGTCCAGAAAACCCCGGTTGAGTGCAGCAGTTTGAAAAATGAGATTGATCTCGAGAACGCCATTTCGAGCAATACTCTCCCGGCCGTTTCGTGGGTTATCCCCGAACCTACTGTAAGCGACCATCCCGGTCAGAGCTCTTTGATTGATGGGCAGAAGTACGTTTCTTCGGTAATCAACATGATCGAGCAAAGTAAGGCATGGTCATCAACGGCCATTTTCCTCACCTACGACGAAGCTGGCGGCTATTACGACGGGATAACCCCTCTGCAACTGGATCCAGCCGGGGACGGGTTCAGAGTCCCACTGATTGTCATCTCCCCCTATTCCATTCCGGGCGGACTCCTTCAAGCGCCAGCCTACAATTACGGGTCAGGATTCAAAGGCATTCACCAGGTTGACTTTTCCTCGTTCCTTTCAACCATAGAGTACAACTGGGGTTTGAAAAACTTGACAGACCGGGACGGCTATGAGCCGAATTTGTTTTACATGCTGAATTTCAGTCAAAAGCCGCTCCCACCGCTCATTCTTGCGAGCAGCGGCGTAACCTATCCAATATCCTCCTGCCCTCCATCGGCCTGCAGTTATTCTCCTGATTCCACCTATGTGCAATCTTCGATATTTCAACCGGGGCCAAATGTTGGAATCAACGAATCGATAGCCCAGGCCCTGAACTACAGCGGAAACGGGGATCCGGCGGATTAGAGTCACGCAAATTGCATAGATAGTAGAATTTGCAAGTAAGGCAAGAGAGCGCTGTGGATCTTTAGGCCAGTGAAGCGAGGAGTTCTTCGTTGTATTCCATGCTTGAAGTTACAAGACACTTGTGGGCTATCGCGTGATAGCAGCACAGAAAGGAACCGCAGGCGCAGTAAAATACAGCCTCCTCCCTCGAATCCCGCTCCTTTGCAACGCAAGCAAAGCAGTATACCGTTCTGCTGAGTACCTTTACGGTCTGTCTGACTCCTTTGGAGGGTTCCAGATCGTCGAGCACGTCGGGGGTGCCGACATCAGCCTTTGGATTCACTTGTATCTCAGCGTCAAGTAGTTTCGGAGTTTTTCGATAAAAAGAATCGGGAGTCGGCCACCGATTAACTGGATCTGTGTCAGAAGTTCAGATCCGTGTTTCATGAACCGTCGGGCTGGGAAGACTCCTCTAATAATCGGAGCCAAGATTAACTCTCCCTTCCACCAATGGATCCCAAATTCAAGTTTCGGGGAATGTTCTAGTTCGTGGATTTATGTCAAAATAAAGAAGATAGACAACCTGTCCGGTTGAATTCGGAATGCTCAAGTTCCTTCAGAGGTAAATACAAAATGCCGAAGAGTGGTGAACTTACAGGAAAGCTTTGAAACGAAAAATAAATGGGAGAGGCGATGATCTGGATCCAATCATCAACCTCTAAAGTGGATTTATGCTGGCACAGTTAGGGCAGCTGCACGCGCTCGAGAGACGTTGATCACTGATTCAATGGATTTTAGTGCTGGTATTGTCTTGTGCAACTCGAATGTGAAGTATGGTTGCCAAGCGAGGAGGTTTTCATGAAGCTTTTCCTCTGTGACGTCACCGGTGAGGAAGTAGCCGGAACCACCCTCGAGAAAGGTGTGTACCTCCTTGATATCCCCGGACTGAAGTTGTGCCTTGAGCATAGATTGAAAGACGAGATTCTGTTGCAGTTCTACCTTAGGATCTTGCGGTGGTTGAAGAGTTGTATTCTGTTTCCATAGACCGAAGTATGTTGTCATGGTTTGCGAGATAGAGCAAATTGCTAATACGTTTTTCTAGGGAAAAGGGAATTTTTTGGGAGATTCAAGCGGATTAAACATCGTTTGACAGCGTACAATTAAGGAAGTACTCAGAGGAGGCAGAATTCCAAGCCGTGTTGCTTTAAAAAAGCGAAATCACAATTCTTTTACTTCCTTTCGTTATACAGGTATAATTATGATAAGAAGCAGATCGAAACTGAAGCGCTGGGGGAACTCGTTCGGCGTTCTAATCCCGAAGGAGGTGGTTGAAAAAGAGGGACTCAGGGAAGGCGAGGAGGTGCAGGTTTCGATAACAAAAACAACTGACATACAGCACCTTTTTGGAAAATACCCCTTCAAAAATCTCCAAAAACAGAAGGAAAAGATGAGGGAAGGGTGGGGAGAATAAACTGCTGCGTTTTTTCCTTGACAGCTACGCTGTTTTGGCTTATGCCAGTGGACACACAATATACAGGAAGTACTTGGATGAAAACGAGGGCGTGCTGACGAAGCTCAATCTTTTGGAAATCTATTACAGGGCTCTTGAGGAGCACGACCAGAAAGTCGCCAAAGACATCTTGGCTAGTTTCTACAAGTACACCATCGACTTCGACGCCGTCGACATTTCGGATGCCATAGCGCTTCGTTCGGAGCTAAAAAAGGAAAAGAAACTCGACATTTCTTACGCCGATGCCCTTGGCTATTGTCTTTCTCGCAAAATGGGCATCAAATTTCTCACCGGCGATTCCGCCTTTGAGAAATTGAAAGGTGTAGAATTCGTTCGCTAGCTTAATTCGGGTAAGTGTGGTAGCAGGCACTTGTGACCTAATAATTTGCAAACAGCTTGCGGTGATAGTTGAACAACACGAGCTTTGGCGTGCCATATTCAATAATGCTGAGCGAGCCCGTATCGGGATGAAGAACGAAGCCTTTTCCCCCGGCGGTCCTTTGTACAAAGTGGTTTAGGAAGGCCTCTATCGGATCGCCGTGGGAAACAACAATGACATTTCCTTTTTCCGCTTTCCTGATCTTTTCTACAGCGCCAACCAATCGCTTCTGAAGTTCTTCGTAAGTCTCTTCGAATGCCTCGGGATCAGTCAGGATGTGCTTTCTTCCCTTCTTCCCAACGAATTGTGGTTTGAGCCTTGCTTCGGTCAGATCCTCGACCGTTTTCGCTTTCAGGTGATGTGGCTTTGCGAGTATCTTCGCAGTTTCGACGGCGCGGAATACCGGACTGCAGTACACTGCTCTGATTTTGATATCCTCAATCGACCTTGCCAAAAAGCCAATTTGCTTTCTCCCATTCTTGCTCAAAGGGGTATCGAGCGGCCCGGCGTTTACATCTGATTCGTTTGCCTTCGTTCCTCCGTGCCTAGCCATGAAAATGTAGTCCAAGTGAATCCCTGATTTTATATCCGTTCCTAGATTATTGTTTTACCTTTAGGTCAGGCGGATGCAAATTCGAGCGAGAAGGAAAACACGCACTCTTTCCAGCAAAAAGTGAGAGTCCGATGATCCTCATCAAGGTCCAGCACTTTTCCAAGAAATTTTGAAGCTCGAGTTATCTTTCGATAGTTCGGAAGGGGATGCTCTGACCGCATTGCCGCTCACATTCGTCATCACCAGCTTGAGAACCGTGCCGAAAGATCCGATGGGACCTGTCACACCTGAGATCGTGGCGTAGCACGTTGCGCTAACGTGCGTGTGATCCATTCCAAACGGTATCCTTGAAAATTTCGCCAGCGCCAAGCAGCACTGTGAAGTAGAATTCACCTCGGATACTACTCCTGCCTCGACGGAGTTTCTCTGAGCGCTCGGTACTGAACCCGTTGCCCTTGCCGATTTCCCGCTCGATTCGTCCTTCAAGTATGCAGTGAACATATTCGTCGAGCTGGAATAGGCCATGCTTGCAAACATCTTGTCGCCGGGAGAGATTTTGATGTTGAAGACTTCGAGGCTAGTGGTTGGCACAAACGCATAGAACGCGGCGTACTTTGGAACGCCGTTGCTGCAACCGCCGCCTGTCCCCACGATCTCGATGTCTTTACCGTTAAATCCGTCAATTTGGATACCGAATCCTGCCGAGCTAGGCGTACTTCCCGAGCACGAGAATTTTGGTTGTATCCATGATCCATCAACGCCCGTAACTGAATAGTTCGCAGCTTCGACGCCATAACCTGCTGTGAAGGGATTTTTCACTGTAATCACCGTTCCATGGGTATCTGGCGATATCGAAATAGCAGCTGCGCTAGGCAGGAGCATGAGATTAGACGAGAGGAATGCGATCAATAGGATCGCGCAAATAATCTTCGCCCGGAAATGTTTCATTATTTGCTGATACCCCGGAACCACATATTTAAGCAAAAATTTGCCAATTTTGAAAATACTGCGTGTTATATCGAAAGGGGATATGCAAAAATTCACTTCGGTTTTTAATCTTATGAATACTACACTTTGATGATCGCTAATTCTATCACAAATCCCACCAGCGTGCATAGTACAGTCACGGTAGCCCAGCGCAGGATCATTATCAAGAGCTCGTGGGTATTGATTACCGTCGGCCCCCTCGCACTCCCGGCACCCAGCATTCCTCCGACAACGAGCTGAGTCAGGGAAACCGGAATAGAGAACTGGGTCAGAACCAGTGTAACAGTCGCCGTCGCGAGCATTGCCCCCAAGGTCTTGACCTGACTCAAAGCCACAATGCTTTCGCCAAGAACTTTGGCTATTGTCTTGCCGAACAGCAATGTTCCTAGGAGAATTCCGAGATAGAGCGCAAGCTCTATTCCTAGTTCCTCTCCCAATGTAAACGACGTCCCCGCGTGCGTAACAAATGAGAGGATGAGTCCCACGTTGTTTGCTCCAAGGCTGAAAGCTACGTAAAAGACCCCGCCAAACAGAACGAGCCGGTTGATCCAGCTCACAGTCGGCAAGGGGAGACGCTTCTCCGAATGTATCGCGATTTCGTAGATCAGCACCGCAACCCCCATGCAAAGGAAAGGTGCAATGAGCCATGAAGCTACTATCGCAATGAGCTCGGCAGAACTCATGGTGGCGCTGAGCGCGAGCGCCACGCCAACGAAAGATCCTACGACGCAGTTGGATAGACTAACCGGTATCTTCGTAAGTGTGAGCACTAAAAAAAGCACGAGCGATACTGACGCCCCTGTGAGAATGTCGGCGCCGCCAATTGGTGTTATGATGAGTTTTCCGAGAACGCTGTGAGTCATCTTCGAACCCTCCAAAACAAATCCGAGAAACATTCCAGCAAGGGTAAGAACGACAGCGGCGTTGTAGGTGACTAGATTTGAGAGGTTCCCGGTCGTCAGGCTAGAGTTGTTCCAGCCCAGCACGAAAGCAAGGGCCAGGCACACCGAGACGAGAAGAACGAGGAGGGAAACTAGCAAAGAATTTCTCTTTTGCCCTAAGTGTAGCCTTTCGAAATCAGAACCAGCAAAACGTCCGAACCATCTTCTGAACTGTCGGCAACGTCGTCAGCGACTTCCAGGAACTGTTTCAGCAAAATTACGTCGAGCGCGTCAGCATTGATTTCATTCTTCAGCAGGTTGTCGAGCACCAGGGCACGAAGATCATCGGCCTCCTCCTCCTTTCTTTCAACCACGGTTGCGAGCTCGACAACCTTGGTCTTTGCGTCCTTATCGGACAGCGCCAGAATTGCGCTCTTGAGTGCTTCTGCCGTTTCGATGAGCTTTTCCACGTCCGCGCTCACGTCTTTCTTGAACAAATAGTCGAGAACCTGGAAGGGTATCTCGCGCTGCGAGAAGATCCTCGAGGAATCCTTGGCCGCGTCCGCAATGTTATCAATGTCCTCGAGAAGGCCGATGATGTCTTCCCTAATTCCTCCGAAGAACGAGCCGCCGCTGATCGTTTCAACAGCGCTCTGGTGCATCCCGTCAGCTTTCGTTTCCATTTCTCCGATGGTTCTCACTTCTTCCAGAGCCTTCGTTCTGTCGTGATTTTTCAGATCTTCAACGAGCGGGATTAGGTGGCGCGCCGTATCCGTGCAATAATCAAGATTTGAAATTATGAGATCGAGCACCCTTCCCTCTCCACGAGTGAAAAGGTCGAGGCGATGCAGTGACATGCTTTCAGAATAGAGAAACAGAAAGGCGTGTTAAGCTTTCTAGTTCGAAATCTCTGTGTAACTCAATGGTACTGGAAATATTGATACGATGCTTCTCTGCAATCATGCACGCACATACCTAACCTAGCTCGCTTTGTTTCTGTTAGTTTGCAATAAAGGAACTGAATTATGCCGATGGAAGCAGATTTTCTCGAGTGCCTGAACCTCTCGAAAAGGTATGGCAACGATCCTCCAGCTCTGCAGGAAGTGAACCTGAAGGTAAAAACCAGCGGGATCTTCGCGCTGCTCGGACGAAACGGCGCGGGCAAGACGACTCTCATACGGATACTCGCAACTGAACTCAAACCCAGCTCAGGAAGTGCCACGATCAACGGAATGGATGTTTTACAAAACGCGAGCAGAATAAGAGAACAAATTGCGGTGATGCCCCAGGAAGCAAGGCTGATTCCCTGGCTTACACCCAGGCAATCGATCTATTCCTATCTCTTGTACAGGGGCTTTAGCAGGGACGAGGCATCATCCAAGGTCCGGTCGGCGCTTGAAAGGCTCGAACTGGGCAGATACGAAAACGTACTGAACCGGCATCTCTCTGGCGGGGTAAAAAGAAGAGTTCTCCTCACAACCATCCTTGCAACAGATGCCAAAATCCTTTTCGTGGACGAACCGACAACTGGATTGGATCCAGTAATAAGGTCAGACCTGTGGCGCAAATTAAACGAACTAAAGAAGACCCATTTCATATTCCTGACGACGCACTATCTCGAAGAAGCGGAAAGGCTAGCCGACATGATTGGAATACTGGAGAATGGAAAGCTCTTGGGTTTAGGCACTCTGGATGAGCTGAGATCTTCTGTCCGGTATCAATATGGCATTAGGATCGCGCAGGATGCTACCGTTTCTCCTGATTATATTCCGACGAGCAACGGTGAGGTAATGTCAGGCCCGGACGGATCGACCCAGATATTTACAACCGAAGAGGAAGCAGAGCGGCTCGCCGTGCGGCTGTTCAAGGAGAAAAAGCGATTTTCAATATATCCGGTTTCTCTTGAAGATATTTTCTACTACCTCGTGAGAAAACCGATCGAGGAAGACACGACGCACGATCCCATTTTGGAGAAAAGCAGAGTTCTTGAAAGTTAGCAGGCTCAACCAGGTATACGCATCAATCCTGATCGATGCAGTATACCAGATGAAGAACTATCCTATAACGCTCGTGAGCAACGTGATTGCTCCATTCTCCGTTTTAATCCTCATTATCCTAGTGAGCCATGGGCAACTGTTCGCCATATCCATTGTGGGCGCCCTAATCACGGCCATGATCTCAAGCGGAGTCACCTTGCAGATAGACCTCTCTCACATAAAGAACGATTTCAAGCTCCAGGACATGCTTGTCAGCTCTCCCGCGAGCGCGCTCGTCTACACGCTCGGGATGGCAATGGCCGCGCTGGTCAACGCACTCCCGGCGCTAACAGTGCTGACTGTGCTTTCGATTCTCTTCATACGAACCAGCCTTCTCGGATGGCTTACGGTGCTTGCAGTCTTTCTTTTGATTTTCGCCTTTTCGGTTGCGCTTGGATTCATGCTGTCGACGTTCAGCACCGATATCCAGCAAAACCGGGCTTTCGTGAGCATCCT
>JASHSF010000052.1 GCA_030036955.1 Nitrososphaerales archaeon | reverse complement strand
CTACTACGACGGCGATCTGAAAGCAAACGAAGCCATATTTGAGCTATACAGGAACGGAGTCATCTTTTCGAAACTCGAAAAAGCATTTTCAGTCGGAGTTTTTGGAGAAAAAAGGAGGCGGAAGCTCGTCCCAACCAGGTGGAGCATTACCGCGGTTGACAGCAACCTTTCCTTGAGATTAATCGACGAAATCAAAGGCTACGACACTATGGACGAGTTCAGAGTCTTTCACTACGAAAATCTGGACAACGTCTACATTGCAATCCTGACTCCAGAGAAGTGGAAGTACGAGTGGATAGAGGCCTGGCACTCGGGAACGGCGTGGAACCAGTTCGGTGCGAAGGAAGAAATGATTGGCGACTATGAAAGTTACTACGGAAGGAAGACTTACGCAAAGCCGGGTGGTTGCTACTACTCTACGCGGTTTGCGCTCTCGGAGTATCTAGCGGGAGAAAAGCGCCAAGCAGGGGGCATAATGCTACGCGAGATCCACCCAGGCTACATTCTTCCAGTGGGAGTCTGGAACGTCCGGGAGAGCATCAGAACGCTTCTATCCGGTAAATACAGATCGTTCGATACGCTCGATGAAGCTCTTGAATTTGCCTGCACGTTCTTCTTGATTCCAAAGCGAAGCTGGATAGAAAACTCTGAGCTCTTGAAGCAGGCAAAGGAACAGATGAAAATAACCCAGTACTTTTTGCCTAAGAAAGTAACTGGATAAAGGAAAAACGGAAAGGCCTATGAGCCTTTCACTTGAGGTAAATTTACTTTCTCTTTGATCTCGATGACCTTCGGGAGGCAGTTTTCCTGCCGCCCGCAGTTCCGCGCTTCTTCGCCGCAGCGCCCTTGATTGCTACGTAGCACTTTCTCGGAGTGTGGCGCTTTTTCTCGTTGTGACGGTAGACAAGGTAGGCGTAGTTCTTGCCGCTCTTACCTTTGATAACGAAACGATAAGGCTTCCAAGCACGCTTATGACATTTAGGACAAATGGTAACCATTTTATTAGGACGTACATTCGAAAAAAGTTGCTTAAAAAGATGGCGATTACTTTACTTACCGCGGTACCGCTTACGAAATCAATCATGCCGTAAGCGAATATTTATGGAGAATATTGGAAAGGATAATACTTTAGGGCAAGCGGATAAACGATTTCACCCAATTGGATAACTCAAATTGCAGCTAAAAGTTAAGGCACGGGGCAAATCATCCTTGAACGATAAGCGGCGATGGGTGGGATTCTCCGAGCACTTTTTGCGAGAACGTCAAATTCAACGCTTAAATACCAAAGGAAGCCTATCTGAGCTCGGAGTACACTCAAAACAAAAACAGATTTGGCAAGAGGCCGTCTGACAACTGGTGGATTGTGGGGACAAGACAATACCCTAGCGGCGTGATTTGACGTCCGTTTAGAACTTGAATTTAATTTATCCTCGAAATCTTCTTTGCATAACAGAGGGGCTTTTGCTGTCTCTATGCATTGGAAGAAGTAGAAAATAGAACGATAGGAAAACCCTACGGCAAAGTGCGTGCTTCGCATTCTGATAATGCGACAAACATGCTGAATTGATTTTCGGGACTAGAGTCCCGAGAAGGCAAGTGCCCTGGGAATCCAAGCGAATTCGCTTCCCTATTCTAGTTCTGCTGACACTCGCTTTGCAGATTTGTACTCCGAGCACAAAAAAGGAAAAAGAAAAAGAAAATGAACGAACAGCAGACGGTTTCAACTGAAAATACGAGTGAGCGCAAACCACGATTCGAATCGCTGAGGCTTCGCCCAGAGGTGCTTCGCGCTCTGCGTGAAGCAAAGTACGACACAATGTTCCCGATTCAGGAGCAGGGAATTCCACCGCTTCTCGAGGGCAAGGACATCATAGGACAGGCGCACACTGGCTCCGGCAAAACGGCGGCATTCTCGATTCCGATAATAGAGAAAATCAATGCCTCAAAGCCTTACGTGCAAGCGCTCGTTGTAGTCCCAACTCGAGAGCTCGCCCTCCAGGTGACCGACGAGTTCAACAAGCTAGCCAAGTTCACCGGTCTCAAAGCCTACTCGATTTATGGCGGACAATCAATTACGCCGCAAATCGAGCGACTCACAAAGAGAACTCCGCAAGTTGTGGTTGCAACGCCCGGTAGGCTAATCGATCATATTGAAAGGGAAACGATCGACCTTCAAGACGTTCAGATTGTTATTCTCGACGAGGCAGACAGGATGCTAGACATGGGCTTCATTGACGATGTGGACTACATACTCCGTCAAGTTCCATCGCGAAATCAGATAGCCCTTTTCTCCGCAACGATGCCGGATGAAATTCGGAGACTTTCCTCGCGTTACATGAACAGGCCCGTAGAGGTTCTGATTGACAGCGACGAGATTTCGCTTGACTCCATCGAGCAACGCTATACGCTCGTGGACGAGAGGAACAAATTCAATTCGCTTGTCGAGTACCTCAAGAGAAATGGCATATCGTCGGGAATTATTTTCTGCGGCATGAAATTTAGAACTCAGCGCCTTGCAGAAAAACTCCAGGCGGCTGGTTTCAAAGCCGCTCCTATTCATGGAGACTTATCGCAGAATCAGAGAGAGCACGCCATGCGCAATTTTAGAAGTGGTCACATCGAGCTACTCGTCGCAACTGACGTCGCAGCAAGGGGCATAGACGTGCCGGAGGTAAGCCACGTCATAAACTACGACGTGCCCCAGGATCCCCTAACATACTTCCACAGGATCGGCAGAACTGCAAGAGCCGGACGCGCAGGGAAAGCCATAACCTTCGTGACCGAATCAGAATATCCCGATTTCAACAGAATTGCTGGCATGACCGAAGTGCCGATAACGAAGATGACTGGACTGCTCGGCGAAGGAGCCCAGGAGCCTAGGTTCTCCACTCAACCTATTGGACGAGATTCCGACCACGGAAGTCACAGCAGAAGAGGTCAGGGAGGTAGAAGTAGGGACGCCAACTGGAGGAGCAGGGGCAATCCCAGATCCAGGTTCGACCGAAACCAGCACAGAGGCGGTTCCGGAAGAAGCCACGAAGGAAGCAGAAGCAACTTCAGCTTCACCGAAAACGTTAGCCACGGCGAACGGAGAGAGCGGCGCTAGAGTGCGCGCTTTAAAAGAGCGAACGCCGAAAAGGCTCCAAACTTAAATAACTGAGCCCAGTATTTTCTTCGAGGAAATAAAAGTTGGCCTGGGACGATCCAGTAGTATGGATTCTGATAGTTGCCGTGGTAGTCTTTCTATTTGGTTCTTCAAAGATTCCCAGCATTGCTCGGGCTCTTGGCGAAGCTCGTAGGGAATTCGATAGTTCGCTGAGGGGCACCCCTCCCGGAGCTCGCACGACTAATCCCCCTGTTGTCAATGCTCAACCTTCGTATGTTCCTCCACCGTCTCCCCCTTCAGCAGTAAAGACAGTGCCTTCCGCGGATGACCCGCTCATCCAGGCAGCTCAAAGAGAGGGCATCGACACGACAGGCAAGTCACGTGAACAGATAGCTTCCGAACTTTCATTCAAGCTCAACCGACAGTAGATTTACTTCCTATTGCCTAAATAAAAATCAGGAAAAAGTAGTGGACAGCTTTCCACTAATATCTACTGGTTAAACTGAATTTAATTTCTTAAAATCCTCTTTAAATATTCCAATTTTATTTCTCTATTAATAGATATAGGGGCAAATTTTTCAACGGCGGGCGGGTCCCGAATGAATCGAAGAAGGCCCTTGGTGATCTTACATTAACGCGATAGTTCGAGTGGAATACATTTGATTGACATAGGGAAACTCAAGGGTTCCATCGTTCCTCTCGTAACGCCATTTGACTCCAGCGGCGCGTTTGACGAACCAGCGTTTCGCAAACTCGTCGACTGGCAGATCGAATCGGGAAGCCACGGCATTTCAGTTGAAGGAACGACCGGAGAGCCGAGCGCCCTTTCGCTCGAAGAGAGGGAACGCATCTACGACGTGACAGTTTCAGCTGTCAAGGGCAGAGTACCAATCGTTGCTGGAACGGGCACTAACAATCTAGAGGAGACACTAAGGCTCACGAAAAGAGCCGGAAACTCTGGCGTTGACGCTGTCCTCGTAATTGTTCCCTATTATAACCGACCCTCACAAGAAGGGCTGTATGATTACTTCTCAAGAGTCGCTTCGTCGACCCCGCTCCCCCTCATTATTTACAACATTCCGGGTCGAACGGCGACAAACATGGAGCCTACCACGATGAAAAGGCTCCGAGACAAGTGCAAGAATGTCGTGGGCGTCAAAGAAGCCAACAAAGACTTCGATCAGGTGAGCAAAGTACTGAGCATAGTCGGGAGGGACTTTTTGGTCTACTCTGGAATTGAACTGCTTTGCTTTCCGATGCTGGCCGTTGGCGGAGCGGGTCACGTCAGCGCAACAGCCAACTTATTGCCACGCGAGGTCGCGGACCTGTACAACTTCGTGGCAGCTGGAAAGTGGAAAGAAGCCCAAGACCTCCATTTCAAGCTGCTTCCAATAAACGAGGCGCTGTTCTGGGAAACAAACCCGGTACCTCTGAAGGCAGCGCTCGGAATTGTCGGAAAAATAAATCCTACGCTTCGGTCTCCCCTAGTTCCTCTGTCTGAAGAAAAGAAGCAGAGGCTGAAAGAAGTAATGAAAGGTTACAACCTTTAGCCCAGTGAAAGCACCTGGATGAAAATTGCAAGATTCGTTTCAGGGGGCCGTGTTCTTACCGGCAAGTTCGAAGGCGCAAGCCTGATCGGCTCCGACGGAAGTGATTACGATCTAGGCAAGGTTTCCTTTCTTCCACCGGTATCTCCAACCAAAATGATCGGGCTCGTCCTAAATTACGCTGACCACGCCAACGAGCTTGGTCTATCGACGGCCGAAGACCCTGTTCTGTTCATCAAGCCCAATAACACTCTAGTTGGCCACCGCGGCAGCATCGTTTATCCAGCAGGAGCAAAATACATGCACTACGAAGGAGAGCTGGCTGTTATCATTTCTCGACCGGCAAGAAAGGTCGGCGGGAATTCTTGGTCATCTTATATCAAAGGGTACACCATTGCAAACGAAGTGACGGTCAGGGATTTTATTACCAACACATTCCGCCCACCAGTCAAGGCAAAGGGCTTTGACACTTTCTGCCCGCTAGGACCTTGCTACGTTACTCCTGACGAAGTGGGGGATCCGTCAAATCTCAGTCTGAAGACCGCTGTGAATGGCGAAACAAGGCAGGACAGCAGCACGAAGAACTTTATTCATTCCATTCCAAAAATGATAGAATACATAACGGAATTCATGACACTCGAGGAAAACGATGTCATCCTCACCGGAACTCCGAAGGGCATATCCCCAATAGTTCCGGGTGACAAAGTAGAAGTAACGATTGAAAAAATTGGCACGCTATCAAACGACGTAATTGCAGAGTGAAAAAAATGGGAGCTAGAATGGGAAGCGATTACATCAAATCACTAGACAGTGGTCCGAAGGAAATCTGGCTCGGAGGACGAAAAATCACAAGTGATCTATCAAAGGTTCCGGAGTTTAGAGCGATGGCACACAGTATGGCGCACCTGTTCGACCTGCAGCAAGATGAAAATTTGATAGACGAAATGACCTACGTCTCCCCTACGTCGGGCGAGAGAGTGGGCTTGAGCTTTCTCCAACCAAAGACAATCGAAGACCTACGAAAAAGAAACGTTATGATGAAGCACTGGGCCGATTATTCTGGCGGAATGCTCGGGCGCACACCGGATTACTTGAACAGCGACCTCATGGCAATCGCTTCGGCTTCGGAATTTTTCGCCAAAAAGGATCCTAGATTCTCCGAGAACGTCAGAAAGTACTACGAGCACGTGAGAGAAAACGATCTGGTGATGACCCACACGCTCATCCATCCTCAGGCTAACAGATCCGTCGGACCGGGAAAGCAAGCCGATCCGTTTCTAGCCGCGCGCGTTCTAGAAAAGAACGACGAGGGCATTGTTATCAGGGGCGCAAGGATGCTCGCTACGCTTCCCTTGGCTGACGAAATCATGGTATTTCCCTCAACTGTTATTCGCGGCACGGCTGAGGATATGCCGTACGCATTCGCGTTCGGAATTCCCGTTGCGACAAAGGGGCTAAAGTTTCTCTGCCGCGAATCCTTTTCCGAACAATCTAGCTTCGATCACCCCCTGGCTTCACGATTTGACGAGCAAGATGCCGTCGTTATATTTGACGACGTGCTAGTTCCTTGGAACAGGGTCTTTCTCCTCGAAGACGTCGAAGGCGCAAACACTCTGCAGGAAGCAACCAGCGGCATTGTTTTCATGAGCAACCAAGTCACCGTGAAAAATATTGCAAAAACGGAGTTCATACTGGGTGTGGTTTCGCTCATCAGCGACACGATAGGAATCGGGGAGTTCCAACACGTGCAGGAAAAGATCGCAAAGATAATGTGGATATTAGAATCGATGAAAGCGTTCCTCCGCGCAAGCGAGGCCGATGCAATGATCAACAGATGGGGCGTAATGACGCCGGATTTCACGCCCCTAAATTCGGCAAGAAATCTCTTCCCCCGCTTGTATCCCGAGATGCGGGAAATAATTCAGCAGCTCAGCGCTAGCGGTATGATGGCACTTCCGACCGAGAGCGACATGAAAAGCGAAATCCGTGGGGAGATTGACAAGTACTATCAGGCGAAGAATACCAGCTCGGAAGAAAGGATAAGGCTCTTCAGACTCGCCTGGGACATAGCCGGGAGCTCATTCGGTTCAAGACAGGAGCTTTACGAGCGCTTCTTTTTCGGTGATCCGGTTCGAATGGCAAGTGCATTCTACACGTGGTACGACAAAGAACCGTACAAACAGCGAGTAAGGGAATTGCTCCATCGAGAGGATTCTTGAGTCAGTTTAGATCCAGTACTAGAATGATTTTCTTTTGACCGAACAATTTGACATCGTCAGGACTTCGCACATCGAGTTCAGGGTAAAAGATCTGGAGCGCTCGCGACGCTTCTACGTGAATACCTTGGGCTTTATAGAGACCTATTCGGACAGTTCCGTAATTTA